>PLKR01000453.1:7192-8719 GCA_003140655.1 Acidobacteriaceae bacterium
GTCGTTTCAGATTGGTTGCGGCGGGTAAAACGGAGCAGTGAGCTCAACCAAATTCTGCTTAGCGACGAAGAGCGTACTGGACATCTTCCTAAACTGGTTGAAGACCTGATTGTTCGCTTGGGAAAGCCCAATGCTACCACGAAGGACAGCGATGCCCTCTTTTCCGTCGCCGCCATAGCCCATGGCAAGCTGCGATTTTTGCAGGGCTACACTCCCGCGATGCTGGTGCATGAATCACGCATCCTCCAGGTAACCCTCTTCGGGACATTGCAGAGCAATCTGGGCGTTCTGGATTTCAGCTTGCTGTTGCCCGATGTCATGACAATCGCGGACGAGGTGGATGCGCAGTTAACGCAGTCGATGGAGAGCTTCATGGATGTTATGCAGAAGGCAGGGGCAGCGTAGCCGGCACGAAGAGCAAAGTACCGTTTACTGATCCCTCGCCCGATCCAGACGAGCACTCTAAGGAACCGGGGAAGTCTGAATTCTAAGCGTCAGATCCAAAGCTCCGTTCAACTGGCCTCCAGACTGCAGGGGGCCGTCATGGATCACGGGTCGGACAGCGAGACATAACAGATGATTTAGTCGGAGGCGCTATGACCACCTTCTTGAGGACAGCACGAAAGCCGTTGGGGATTGTTCTTCCCTTGGACGAAGTGAAACGTCGGATAATTTGTGACGCGCTAGACAAGTGCGGCGGGAATCGCCTCCTCGCGGCGCGTTTATTGGGCATCGGGAAAACCACAGTCTACCGGATGGTGAGGCTGTACAACTATCAGCTACCAAACGTGCAAGGGAAAGGGTTGATGACCGTGTCGCAAGGTTCGCCTTTTCCGCGCAGAACACCGACGGGCAGCGCATGAGTACGGATGAGAGATTCAATGTCACGGAAAGAGCGGCTTCACTCCATGCGATCTTCCCGAGATACCCAGACCTCCGCGGCATGAATCCAGTACTGGAGGTTGATACATTCCCTTGCCTTGCGATTCCGGAGTTCGTCTAACTGTGAGGCAGAGGTCTTAGTTCTGCCGTTGAGCAGTTCAAGACGAGACGCACGACGACGAGAGAAGCCCTCCGTTTTGTTGGGCAAAGCCGAGCTAGGCAGCCTCACTGCGATGTGGTATGCAGTGGCTATCAAGCATTGCATGTACCGGTCCATCTTCGAATAGTTGGCTTAAATCATAGAAAACACGACCTGGGGATCTCGGTGGTGGAGTGCCAACACTGTCGAAAACAGGCGATTCGACAGAGTCGACACTAGGGCATCCAGTCGCAGGTCAACCTTTTCTATGGCTTAGCGATTGCGGGAGATGGCGTAAGACATGCTGGTACCGGATGGTAAAGCGAAGGGGGCCACTCGTCGACGAGCGCGATTCTTCCAAGGTGAGTCTTCTCGAAGGCATTGGCTTAATCCAGGTGCCAAGAGAATGGGGCACCGCGAGGCGAAACCGCGGGCAATTGTAACGAACATACGCACCTCACTATCAGCCTGCAGCAGCCGTAGCACTCTAGAAGAGAAACCCCTAG
>PLKR01000500.1 GCA_003140655.1 Acidobacteriaceae bacterium
CTAGTGTGCGAGGCTGAGCTTAAGGATGTACACTTCTGACCACTTACCTGTGTCACGTTATCGACGCGTTGGCGGATATTATTTGATTGCGGCGAGGAGCTTCACATTATCTTGCGACGAAATTCGGCTCGCATATCCGACTGCGCCTGGAGTGGCAGCTACGTATTCGATAAGGGCCGATTCGGAATCGAATGCCTTGGGCATGGCACCCTGTCCGGTGAAGACCACCTTGCGCCATTGCGCGCGGAATTCCTCAGGACCTTCTCCCACATAGTTTTTCAAAAAGACCTCGTGTGCTGCTCCACCCTTTAACGTCACCGGCACAGCATGGGAGCCGTCAGAGAATCTGGTCCTCGTTCCCATGAAAATGGAGCGCAAATCGGCATTACTGATTTCTGAAATCTGCACCCCCTTGTTCGCCACCAACACTACATCCTGGGCCCCAGCTGCAGACCATGAGCCAAGCGATCCTAACAACAGCATTAGGCAACGAGCTTTTCTCATGGGTCCACGTCCCGAAACACTTAGGTGAGCTAAAAGCTGAAACCGATCTTGGCAGCCAACATTTTCGAGTTTGGAGCCAGGCCATTTGGGTTTGTGTCGCTGTAGTACCCAAGTGCAGTTCCGTGAAGGAAATGGCCCTCGATCTTCGCGTAAAAGTACGCGTTAAAGTCATAACGTGCACACATCACCCAGTCTTTCGAGTAATTTGCAGTCTGGGTCGTATCCGCTGCCTTGTTGACGTAGTGGCTGTAGTAGCTTCCTACTTGAAAATTCTTGCGAAGTCGATAACTTCCCATTGCGAACCAGGACCGCCCATCCACTACAAATGGAATCACCGCCGACCCAATCGTGATGGTCGCATTGACAGGTTCCCGGTCATATTCCCCCGACAGGTAGACCTTTCCCCGGCTAAACTGGGTGTACATTGATGGGGTTAAAAGAGCCGGTGAATGTACGCTACCCGTAGGCGCTGTCCCGTCTACGGCTTGCATATCTCCGCTGGACCCGAGGATCAGCCCTCTGAGGGGTGTTTCCCATTGCAGGTCACCCCCGTAGGTCTTGCCTCCCAGAGAGTTCGTAAACACGAGTCCGATGTTAGCGAACTGTTTAATGTATCCGTCATTCAAATCAAGTGTTGACTGTCCTGCGTACGCATCATAGTGGAGCGTTCCGGCCCGTTTCCCGAGGGGAAGACCGCCGTAAATGTCTCCTCCCACGTGCGCCAGGTAAAAGCTCTTGTGGTCGATAGGGTAAGAGCCTTGTGGCAAGAGTATCCAGAGGAAGACCGCGTCGATATCTTGGGAATCATTGAACAGGCCCCAGACAGTCTTGACCTTGCCGGCCCGAAATCCAAAATGGTCATTGACTTTGTAGTCTCCCGAGGCCCAATCAACAAAAACGTTCGAGCCGCCAAATTCCCCCAGTTGATACATGTGCAACTGGATGCCGACTCGCAGGTTATCGGAAATTAAATCAGAGAGGTTCACGGCAGCGTCCGTCCATTGCGGGCTGCCATCGCTCGATTTCATAGACAAGTAGTTGTTGTTGGAACTGAAAAGGAATCCTTGGCTGACATACGCGTGGACCACGATTCCGCTTAAGTCTTGGGCATACAAGCTTCCCCTGCAGGTACAAACCAAGAGGAAGAGGAACAGGTACATACTTCTCGAAACAGAGGGGCCTCCTCGTCCCTGTCGCCTATGTATCCGCGGTTCTTGTCGGCGGAACACCGCTTTGCATCCGTGTGCCAGGTCTTCCGGCTTTGAACCATCAGGAGGTTGGTCGGAATCGTAACCTGGCCTTTCGATTATCATGCACGACTCCCCGAAAAGAGGTGGCGCAGTATCTCCCTTAACCGCGCCATCACAGGGAAAACAGCGGACGACGGGGGGAGAGGCGCGTGAGTTCCTCTAACGCCCAACCCATCGGAATCAACTTACAATCGAGGTATATCTTGGAAGTGATCACAATTGCACAGTCTTTGAAATTAAGTTTCCTTATTTGGGAATGAGTTTCAAGCCCAATGGTCACTTCCCAACATCCTTCGCACCGACTAGCTGCCATCCGTAAACCTTGAAGCCCACACCGGGCCCGATGTGAGAGTCGACGCTTACACTCACCCCCCCGCTCTCTCGTCCAGTTCTTGGTTCGTAGCTTTCGCTCTTCTGTTATCTGCAAAGGTTTTAATCCACTCGTCGCACATTTAGCACCTCCCAGTGGAGATTCAGTCGAGATAATACGCGCACCTAAGACTCGATGTGTAAAGTTAGATGTATGGCTCTCGCACATTGTTAAAGAAATCAGATGAGATGAGAAAGCCGTCTCCGACTTGGATGCTATACGCTCCCAAGTTATCGACGTGCTCGAAGCGAGGAGATAAAGGAGACCGGCAATAAAGAAGATCGCACTACATGTGCGAAACGATCAGCAAGCTGCCTGCAACAGCAATCATGTCCTCCGCTATTGCCACGGCGATGTCCGGGAGATGCGCCCGTAACACAAGATCGCGACGGATTCGGTAGCCCGCAAATGTTCCTACAACGGCACCGGCGATGCCGACGATTGCAGCAACGAACAAGTTTCCGCCAGTGCTTGTCGCAAGGGCGACGCCGCCTAAGCAGCCGAGGACAATCCGTGCGATCAGCCCGAGAGGCGCAGTACGTGCCGGAGTGTTAGGCAGCTTGTCTGCGATCAGTTCANNCCAGCCAAGATGCGCAGCCCAGCAGACAGCCGCTGGCGGCGTTAGCGACCGTAGTCCAGTTAAGCAGCCGAGCAGAAAGCAGAGGAGAAGCAATGTCATGATTGCAATGCCCCCTTTCTTGGGACGCTAGTACCTTAACCGATCAAGTGGTCACTCGGCATCCACGGCGATGCACAACTCTTTAAGCAGCCATTCTGGTATGTAGACGCGATTCTTGTTTTGCTCGCACCAAGCACGGAGGGCTGTCGACGAGGTATACATCTCCCCGCTAATCAACGTTGTGTTCTCGCGCATGCACGGGACACCCCCAACGGGCTGCAAAAGATCCCTTCTCCGCTGCCATCAGCCCCGCCCAAGCATGTTCATGCCAGGATGCCCAACGCTGCCCACCAGGTTCCTAGCATGGCGAACAAGAGGCGGATGACCCTTTGGTGGCTTAGCCCGAGGTGCCCAGCGTGTCCTGGAGCCTTCTAGGCAGCCCACGACGAATCTGCTGCGCGTTGGCACTCGTATCGACGTTCGCAGAACCCAGGGGATTGGCCGCACGGGGGTTCACCAGATCGGCATGCCCTGGTCTCTCAACCCTACGTAACCGGGATGAGCTTGCGATTCGGGGCTATGGTCAGCTAGCGGTCTTGCAATTTTGAAGTGCGACTGCTCTGGAGGGAGCATGAAGGTATTAGGAACTGTCGCTCTAAACATAAGCACTTCTAGTGATGCTGGCGCTCCGCTGTCGTCCTGCGCTGCGTTTCGCAGTTCCTATGCGATGTCAGATCAAGCACTGCCAATAGGCTCTGTCTAGAAGCACCTGCGAGACCGACGCGCTCTCAGCGAAAAGAACCTACACATCGGACTGGAGACACATGGGCTTGGAAAGCGATGCCAAGACAGCAAGAATCGCTGCCTTGAACGCGGAGATAGATGCTATCCACTCGGCCAACACCTTTTACTGGAGGCAGGGCAGAGCGGCCACTCGCGAAGCGAGAGCCGAGTATCGACGCAGGTTAGATCGACTGGGAGAAATCCGCAAGGAACTTGCCAAATTGCGATCACTTACTGACCTCTGATTGTTCCCAGATGGCTTCTCTCGCCGTCGCACCCCAAATTGGGTTGGGAGCAACAGACACTATGTAGCAGAAGCCGTAATCAGCGAGGTTTGCGATCCGCACAATACGCCCTTCTTCGCGGGTGGTCATGTTACGGACGATATCTCCAATTTGGAATTGCATGACCAAGCGACAGTACAGCTCCTCCCGCTGTCGTGGAATGGTCCGTAGGTGATGCCGTCTAGCCCGAAGGAGCCATTTACCGCCCCTACGGCTCTATCTGGTT
>PLKR01000293.1:0-10485 GCA_003140655.1 Acidobacteriaceae bacterium
CCGAATACGCCACCCCCATCGTCACCTCTCCCATCCAGGAAATCCGCGACTTCCAACCCATCTCCGCCGCCCTATCGCACCGCCCCTACTCTTGTCATCCCGAATAAGGACTATTGTCATCCCGAGTGAAACCAGGGATCTTGGTTTCGCCGGCACCACCTGTGCTGCCGTTTGTTTTCACTGCTGCGGCGAGTTAAGCGACTGTTCGACCTATGTCTCCTGGGTTAAGGATTTTCGCCACTGCCCGCACAAGCACCCATTGACTTGCGCCGCCCCGCGCTCTAACATTCACCCGAACTCTCAAGCGAGCACCAGAAACCAGAACTGGAAACTGACCCAATGACCATCACCACTCGCGATGTCAGCCACGTTACCATCGTCGACATTACCGGACGCATCACTCTCGGCGACGAAACCGGACTTCTCCGCGACACCGTCCGCCAGCTCATCACCCAAGGCAAGAAAAAAATCGTCCTCAATCTCGCCCACGTCGATTACATCGATTCCTCCGGCGTCGGCGAACTGGTCAGCAGCTTCACCACCGTCCGCAACGCTGGCGGCGAACTCAAGCTCCTCAGCCTCACCAAGAAAGTTCAGGACGTCCTCTACGTCACCAAGCTCTACACCGTCTTCGACATCAAAGACGACGAATTCACCGCCGTAAAATCCTTCGACTACTTCTTCGCCAAATAACAAATAATCGCCAAACAAATAATAGTCGTGCGTTGTCACTAACCCCTGTCATCCTGAGCGGAACAAGTGCTTGCGCGCCAAGCGCAAGCACTTGTGTAGTCGAAGGACCCCTGCCATCCCGGATGGCACTACCGCCTTCAACAGGCATTCTCCCGGAACTGCCGGCGCAACGCGACTTGCAGCGCGTGAATGTCGAAGCGTCTGAGCGTGTCTCGGACCAATGCTCGATGTGTAGGGCTAGGTCGAGCCTGCCCTGAGCGAAGCCGAAGGGACCCGGCCAGCCGCGCGGCGGCGATCCATGGATTTTGGGTGGAGCAGCGCTTCAGCGCTGCGGTTCACGCTCACTCAAGATTTCGGGCTTCAGCCCGAGGTACCTACCTATTCCATACTGGGTTCCGACTCGCAACTCGGTATTCCCAACTAACTCTTCCCATACTCCCGCACTTCCCCATCCACCGACACCGCCACATACTTGTGTGTCTCCACATCCCGAAACTGCACCACCTGATGCTTTTCCCGCGCCAGTTTCCCCCACCGGCTAGGCTTCTCCGGATTCTGCTCAATTGCCTCCAAGACCCGCCCATTCATCCGGAACTGAACCATCCGCAGCCGCCCGCTCCCCACTCGCTTGACCCGAATTTTCTGTCCCTCGAGAATGACTTCCTCGCCATTCATCAATTGTGCAGCCACCGATCCCAAAACTTTCTCCACCTCAGTCAAGACCATTCACCCGAGATTTCATGTGTAGGGCCGGTCGAGCCTGCCCTGAGCGAAGCCGAAGGGACCCGGCCAGCCGCGAAGCGGCGAAAGAATGCAGCCCACGGCGCAAGCCGTGGGTAAGTGCCGTGGGTAAGTAAAGAGAAACAAGAGTCAGCCCCGGAGGGGCGAAAGACAAGCCCGACGCAGACTCCGCATGGAGGGCACCATCCCACTTACTCTCCCGAAGCAGTGCCGAAGATCTGACAGCCCTAAGCCAAGGCAGTCGGGAAACACCCTCCCATCCCACTCTTACGATCTTGATTCCCCCCAAACTACGCGCGCGATCTAGGTTATCTGGAACGTGACGCAAGCGAGAATCTGCTGGCCCTGGCGGCCGAAGTAGGCCGAATCCTAAACGGTCTCCTAACTTCGCTAACCACCCGAGAGTAGCGCTCTGACTGGCCACTGACCACCGACCACTGCCCTTACTTCTTGCTCCGGAGCAACGAAGTAACCCGCTCATAATCATCCACAGAAGCGTACTCAATCACAATCTTTCCCTTCCCATGCCGATCCCGAATCCTCACCCGCATCCCCAAGGTCCGCTCCATGTCCGTCTGCGCCGCCCGCACATTCGGATCCATCCACCGCGCCCCTCCGCTCTTCTTCTTCTCTCCCGGCAGGGTCTGCCCCGGCAGCATCGGAAACGACCCGTTGATCCGCATCACCCGGTCTTCAATCTGATCCCATTTCAACTTGTGCGTCACCACTTCGTCCGCGACCTGCTCGATGTAGTCATCATTCTCCAGCCTCAAAATCTCCCGAGCATCGCTGAAGCTAAGCCGGTCCGACAGCAGGTAGTTCATCACTTTTTCCGGAAGCCGCAACAGCCGCATGTAATTCGCCACCGTCTCCCGCGACACTCCAATCCGGTCCGCAATCTGCGCCTGCGTCAGCTTAAACTCCAGGCTCAGTACCCGGAACGCCTCCGCCTGCTCCACGGGATTCAAGTCCTCCCGTGCGATATTCTCCAAAACCGTCATCTCCGCCGCCTGTTGCGGCGAGAGCCTCCGCACCAAAGCCGGGATCGTCTCCTTCCCCGCCATCTTCGAAGCCCGCAACCGCCGCTCACCCACCACCAGGATGTAGCGCCCCTCCTCCTCCGCCGGCCGCACCACAACAGGCTGCACCACCCCATGCTCCTTGATCGAATCCCGCAGTTCCCACAGCATCTCCTCATCAAACACATACCGCGTCTGGTAAGGATTCTTGTCAATGGAATCCAAAGGAAGGTTAGCCACCAGGTTGGTAGGAATCCGAGTATCAGCCACAGCCTGAATCGAGATCACCTCGTCGTCAAACGTAGGGGACGGCGTATGCACGTGTGGGTCGGACACTCCTGTCCGACTTTCCTCCGGCCACTGTGGAGCCGGCGGTTCAAGAGTGGCGATTTCCCCATCACTCTTGTCATTCCGAACCACACTCTTGTCATTCCGAGCGAAGCGAGGAACCTGCTGTTCGCCGGCATCACCGCTGCCCTCCGCGCTCGTCTCACCGCCAGCACGTGTTGTTGGGAAGGGCATGGCTTCAGCAGCCGCAGCCCCGCTCTTCGCGCCACTCGGCACTCGGTTCTCGGCGCCAGGGATAACCACCCGCGGCCCCGGCAGCAAAGACTCCAATCCCCGCCCCAAAGCCCGCCGCTTCTCCACCTTCTCGTCCTTCTTCTCCCCCGCCACGTGCCCGCCCAATTTCTCCGCTGCCGAAGTAGTCATCAGATGTTTTCCTTTCCGTATCCTCTTACCCTGTCATCCTGAGCGCAGCAGATGCTGCGCAAAGCGCAAGCATCTGCGGAGTCGAAGGATCCCTATAACACCGCGCCCTCCGCCACATCGAGCGTCAGTTCAGTATATCGACGAACATCAATCTAATATATCGATGAATATCAATGTAATAATCAAGCGCTGATCGCCGCAGCCGCGTCGCCAGCCGCCGCCAGATGCCGCCCCAGAAGCTCCTTGGCCAGCCGGATATAACTCTCCGCGCCCTTCGACCGCGGATCGTACACCAGCGCCGCCTTCCCATGGCTCGGCGCCTCCGCCAGCCGAATGTTCCGCGGTATGGTTGTCGCGCACACCTTCGCCCCAAAAAACTTCTTCAGCTCAGCCGTCACTTGCTGCGCCAGGTTGGTCCGCTCATCCAGCATGGTCAGCACCACGCCTTCAATCTCAAGCCCCGGGTTCAACTCCACGCGGATCCTCTCCACTGTGTCCATCAGCTCGCTGATGCCTTCGAGCGCAAAGTNNCCAGCGCGTTCAGCGTCAGCAGATCCAGCGCCGGCGGACAGTCCATCACGATGTACTGGAAGCGATCGCGCAAGGGCGCGATCGCTTCCCGCAAGCGGAACTCACGCCGCTCAGCCTCCACGAGTTCAATGTTGGCCCCGATCAAATTCTTGTGCGAAGGGATCAGCCAGAGCTGCTCCAGCTCAGTCGTCGCCAGCGCTTCCTCACTCGAGGCTGCGCCCAGCAGCAGGTGATAGGTAGAGATGCGCTCCGGATCTTTCACCAGACCAAGGCCGCTGGTGGCATTCGATTGCGGATCGCAATCAATGAGTAGTGTGTTAACTTCAGCCGCTGCAAAGGACGCGGCTAGGTTGATGGCAGTCGTAGTCTTGCCCACGCCGCCCTTCTGATTGGCAACAGCGATGACGCGTCCCATAAGTTGTCGAGGAGCCAGAGCTTTTTGCAGAATAGTTCGATTCGCGTTTCGAATGCAAGGTCGAATTACCATGCGGAAGTTGAATTTGTGTGCAAAACGTGTCCAATGTTCCGGTCGGAACACTTCGGTTGGTTGCAGATGCTCTCATAGCCGTCGCCTCCAGGCAAAACAGCTTGAATGTTCCGGTCGGAACATTCAAGCTGTTTTGCTCTGGGGTGCTTCCCGTTTGGTGGCATCAGATGCGATGAGTGTTCCTACTGGAACATTTGGAGCGTGTGCGAACGCTTGATCTGTTCCGGTTGGAACACATCGTCACAATGTTCCAGTCGGAACATATCGCCGCAATGTTCCAGTCGGAACATATCGTCATAATGTTCCAGCTGGAACATTACTGAGTGTTCCGGTTGGAACATGGGGAGCTTTTGGGGGCGGCGTTTACACTTATAATTGGAAAAATCATGGCGCTTACCACTTTTATGGCCGTCCCGCCTGGATCGGCCCTCGCCGTGGATGATTTGGTACTTGTAAAGTGGCTTGTCCACTCCACTTGTTTATTTTCTTGGTTCCGGGCGACTGAGCAGGAGCAGGCGGGATTGGGACTGGGGGACTTGGAGTGGCGGCTTCCAGTCAACATCGGGGAGGGTGGAACGGGTGGCTTCTAGTTGGGAGGAGGCGATCAGGAGGGCCAGGCGTCCGGAGGGGNNGTTTCGGCGCGGACGTTTTGTATATTGATGTCCGTCAATGTAAGAGCGCGGGCTACTTCGCGGAGGAAGGTTGCTTTCTTCTGGTTGGATTCTATTAGCGTCAGGGCTATGTTGGGGGCCCAGAGTTTTATGGGGATGCCGGGGAATCCTGCGCCGGAGCCTAGGTCGGCTACGCGGGCTTCGGCTTTCGGGCTTCGGGCTCCGGCAACGTCAACTTCAACTTCAAAGTCTTTCACCACAGGGGACACGGAGGAAGACACAGGGTAAAGCTTGGGGAACAGATGGCGGGCGGCGAAGAGGGATTCGCCGAAGTGGCGGGTTACTATTTCTTCTTTGTTGCGGATGGCTGTCAGGTTGATGCGGGCGTTCCAGCGTAGGAGTATATCGATGTACGTCGATATATGTTCGTAGAGGATGGTTGGGGGCTTGGACTGTTGTCGGTCGTCGTCCATCAGGAAGGGCCCGAGGAGTTCGGCGATGCGAGAAGGGTCCATGAAGTGTCGATTCTAGCGCCTCTGGGGCTTGCAGGCGCTAGAATGCGAGTGATCGGAAGCCTCCCCGCCGCCCGCCGCCATGGCTAAATCGAAAAAGCTGGCAGAAACTCCGCTCTTGGACGCCGAGGCGCTCGAAGGGGCGATTCGAGGCGTCGCAGGTCCCGAAGGTCATTAACGGCATTGTCAAGTTCTGTTATGACGAGTTCATTGCGATCGTCGCGTCACTATCTCCTAATGGACTCCTTGAATGGCTCGTTGCGCGCCACGAGTCAAATGTCAGTTCCGCTGCTAATTCTCGTCTGACGATGGCGACTCGTGTCGCCTGTTTCGGCCAGTCGCCTGAATTCATACAGGAGGCATCGAGAGGGCTCTCTGATGCGGCAGAAGCCGCAGTCGCAGGGCGGTTCCTGATTGAATATGTCTCGGCCCAGCCGCCGACCGGGTTTCGCCCAATGAGTTTGAGCGTCTATGACGCGCTGTTGGCTCGCGCGGCAATTATCGCTGGTTATGGAATGGTAAGCGATATCGTGCATTTCAATATCGCCAGGGTCGAAGTAGCAATGCTGGGATCGGGTCGTCTTGGGTTCAGGCCCGATCAATATCGAGCAGCGATGGACGACTACGGGAAGCGCTTTGCCGCAACTCAAGTGGCGAGCGCAGGAGAACGTTTTCGGCAGCATTGGGATCATCCCAACGAAGTCGATGAAGCGTGGCGCAGTCAAGTGGAGCAGGCGACGGAGGCCGAGTTCGGATTTCCGCTTTCGAGGCTTCTGGAATTACTAGCAATCGCGATTGAAATGGGATTGCAGAATCCACCCATCGTGAGGATGAAGTATGAGGACGCCGTTACACGGTTCGCGGAACATGCCGAGTGGGACGAGCAGACGGTCCAGACCTCTTTGGAAATGTTCTTGAGCCGCCCACGCAAGGACTTCTTCCCGAAGGGAAACGGGCTTACGCGTGAAGATGTCTATCCGTGGCGCTACGGGCGACGACTTTCGTATCTGCGAAAGCCGTTCGTTGTGGAGGAATCTGTGGATACATGGCTCATTTGGGGCCACCGCCATGTGAGGGATGCGCAAAGGTATCTTCTCCATACTTGCTTTGGGGGACGGCTGCAGGCCGTTAGCGGTGAAATGAAGGCACTCGTCAGCCGCCACGCGAACCGCGGGGGAGAGGTATTCAATGACCAGGTGGCGAACCGGCTCGAACGGCTGCCTGGGATGCTGGTAAAACGACGCGTGAAGAAGGTTGGTTCGGGTGGACAGGCAATCCAACCTCCCGGCGACATCGACGTGCTGGTCTTCAACACTCTCACCCACACGATCTATGTGCTGGAATGTAAGAATCTGGCCTTTGCACGAACTCCTTTTGAGCTCGCGTCAGAGATTAGGGCACTTACGGAATCGACTCTGCACCATAAGTCAATTATCCAGAAGCATCAGCGTCGGGTTCAGTGGGTCAGAGAGACTCTGGCAACGATCCTAGCCTGGGCGGGTTTTGATGGAGGGGAATCATGGACCGTGCGGTCTGCCGTCGTGGTCGACGAGCCTGTGATGAGTCCAAAGCTGCGGAATTTAGGCGAGCCGGTGTTTGACATCACCGAGCTTTCAGGAGCATCGGACTTGGGGCTTGATGCTCTCTGTACGGTCGTGTTCACTCCATTTCCAGTGGCTGATGAAGCAGGTAAGCCGCTGAGCTAGCGCTCTGCTGAGTGGGTTGTCGAGGGTTGAATCCTTGATAGCGCATTGTGGAGTGGCACGGAGTGCGTTTGTGGTGAGGAACTCCTGTTTGGGCCTATGGGTGGTGGCCGCGGGTAGGGATGCTTCGGCTGCGCAGGATCGTCCTTTGGACGATTCTGCTTCGCTCAGCATGACAGGGGCGTTGCGCTGGCGGAGTACACAGGTCCCTTCGGCAGGCTCAGGGCAGGCTCTTCGTCGGGAGTCCTCCGCTTTTCGCGGAGGAGTCCACTTCCTCAGGATGACAATCAAAAGGATCTTCGTGCTGCGGGCATTTCGCGGGCGGGGGCGCCCGCGCCACACTTGATGCGTTAGTGTCGAAAGGATGGGGCCTGGGGTGGCTATTTGGGCAGAGGGTAAGGTCATTACGCGGGGGCGGGGTCGAGTGAAACGCCGAATGCGGTAGTGAACCTTGGGAATCTGAACCTGGGGAGAGGTGACTGTTAGGCTGCGATGATGCCAGTGTTTACGGAGAATCTGCCAGCGGCGGAAACGGGATCCGGCGACGACGCTAAGTTTACCGGGCGGGTTGAGGCCCTGGTACAACTGTTGCGGGGGCGATCCTATGAGGAAATCCGGCAACGGATGTATGACAGCCCGCCGGGGAGTGCCTGGTGGTCAGCGTGCAAGGCGGAGCTAGACCTGCGCAACGGACAGCAGGCGGCGGAAGCGTCCCTGGCGATGTCTCGAGTCTCGGAAAAAATGTGGGCCTCGACCCAGCACTTCGAGCAACTGGCCGAGACCTTGCACGAGGCGACCAATGACATCGCCGACCTGCTGCGCGGGATACAGGAAGCGGGACGAAGGCTGGAAATCGCGGTGTATGTGACGATCGGGGTAACGCTGGTACAACTCTTCAATCTGATCTTCCTGGCGTTCCGCAAGCGGTAAGGGCGGAAGTCCGCGCGGGGCGCTTTCAACACATCAAAATCAAATCAACCTCAAAGGCAGCGGACAGGAGTGTCCGCTCTACACGAGCACTGGTTATGTTTGCGGGCTTGTGTCAAGCTTGAGGGATGAAGAAACAATTAGCGGACCAGTCGTTTCATGATCGGCGGTATCAGGAGCGGAAGCGGGCGGAGGCGGCTCGAAAGGTTCCTAAGAAGAAGGTGGCTAAGGCTAGTGGGGAGTCACGAGTACCTAGTAGCTAGTGGTACCTTGGCGGCTGACGCCGCGGCTTGTTGCCAATTCTTATCGCAGCGCTGAAGCGCTGCTCCAGCGAAAGGTCGAAGTCGGCGGCGGAGCGAGCGCCGGCGACACCTAGGTCCCTCACTTCGTTCGGGATGACAATCGGCTTNNTGACTGGGGTGCAGAAGCAGTACATTTTGCATTGGGGAGAGATGGGGACGCGGTGGGGGATTAACCGGACGGTGGCGCAGATTCATGCGCTGCTGTATTTGTCGCCGCGAGCGCTGCCGGCGGAAGAGATTGCGGAGACACTGAGCGTGGCGCGGTCGAATGTTAGCACCTCGATTCGGGAGCTGGAGACTTGGGGGATTGTGCGGGCGGTGCATGTGCTGGGAGACCGGCGTGAACATTATGAGTCGATGAAGGATGTATGGGAGATGTTCCGGCTGGTGATTGAGCAGAGGAAGCGGAGGGAGATCGATCCGACGCGGGAGATGCTGCGGAGGAGTTTGGAGGATCTGGATCCAAAGGAAGCGGGAGCGGATTTTACAAGGGAGCGGCTGGCGGCTATGGCGGGATTTTTTGAAGCGGTGACTGAGTTGCATGATCAGATGAAGCGGCTGCCTACGGGGACGGTCAGGAAGTTGTTGCGGATGGGGGCTAAGGTGCGGAAGAAGGCGGGATAGTTCATTCTGCGGGTACCCCAGCATGACAGATTCGCTTCCTTCTTATTTAAGAGGTGGTTGAGGCAATGGCACAGGCGGGTGAAGCAAAACAGATTTGGGTGACGCTGACGGGGCTGCCTTTGACGATTGAGTTGGAGTGGCCGTTTCACCGGTCGACTTCGGGGGCGGATTTTTGGGTGCTGCATGGGGATATCCGGCTGGAGAATTCGGATGGACTGCATGCGCCGGTGGCGGTGAATTTGTCGGCTACGGTGAGGGAAGTGGTGGCGTCGCTGGAGCCGGAGGATGTGGAAGCTCCGGTGATCAATGCGCTGCGCAAGGAAGTGGACCGGAGGCAGATTGAGTTTGTGAAGTCGGGGAAGCTGAAGCCGGTAGCGTTTTCGAGCCGGCATTATGACTTCAAGCGGCAGAAGTGGGTGTTTGGGAAGGCTTCCGACGCGGCGATTGCGGAGTTTTTGGAGCGGAAGATTTATTGGGGGACGAAGGTGAGTGGTCAGGAGCGAGTCTGGGTTGGGGATCCTACGGAGGCACAGTATCTGGAGACTACTGCGGAGCATTTGGTGTCGATTGCGGAGCGGATGGCTGAGGATGGATTGGTGCGGATGGAGGGTGAATGGGCGGTCGCTACTGCTGGGTTGATGGGGCAGGCGGAGAAGTTTGAAGCGGCGATGCGGACGGCGGTGGAAGAGTTGGAGAAGAAGCATGCGTTTGAGCGCGGGTAAAGCTTCTGCCACGGATTTGCGCGGATTTACACGGATAAATAAGGCCTTCTTTCGGTAAGTTCGCAATTCTCGTTTTGTTTCCCTAATCTCTTTATTCTTCTGGGTGGGTTGTTGCATCCAAGGAGTCTATGACTGGGGGTTTGCTCGTGGCGGAGAAGTACAAGGCTCTTGGGCGAAGATCGCGGCAGAGGCGTTGCAGTTTGCTGGTGACGGTGTGTGCATTGATGCTGGGTGCGGCATGGGCGCAGGGGAGTGAGCCGGCGCAGAATCCNNAATCCTAGTCCGAATTCCACTCCGAGCACTGCTCCGGACTCCGGGCAGAGGTCTGGCCAGGCTCCCGCGCAACCGCTTCCGGATTCGCCGGGAGAGAAGAAAGAAGAGAGTGCGAATCCGGTGCAGGCGGTCGCGGACAAGACTAAGGATGTGGCTACGGCGGGGCTGAAGAAGGCTCGGGATTGGGAGTCGGGGTGGATCGCGGGAGAGTATGTGGGCAGAAACCGGAAGCTGGTTACGCTGACGCGTGAGCAGCGGGAAGAGATTTATCTGCGGCAGACGCTGACTACTCCGGAAGCTTACATGAAGCGAATGTTTGCGGCGGGGATTGACCAGGCGCGCGGGACGCCTTGGCAGTGGGGCGGCGGATGGGGAGGGTATGGGAAGCGGTTTGCGTCGCGGGAAGGACAGTTTGTCGCGGCGAACAGTTTGGCGGCTTTGGGGAATGCAGGGCTGGGGTATGAAGTCCGCTATGACCAATGCAAGTGCCACGGGCTGTGGCCGCGGACGCGGCATGCGTTTATCCGGAATCTGGTGACTTATGATCGGGACGAGGAACATTTGAGGCCGCAGTTGGCTTTGTATGGAGGAGCGTTTGGCGGAGGGATGATTTCTACGGCGTGGAAGCC
>PLKR01000293.1:10527-10647 GCA_003140655.1 Acidobacteriaceae bacterium
GGAACTTCTTTGCCACGGATTTACACGGATAAACGCGGATAAGGCTTAGGCAGGGAGTGGGCTGTGGGCTGGGGCAGGAATGATAGTAGCGAAACCGAGATCCCCTTGAGTTCACGAATC
>PLKR01000359.1:0-9257 GCA_003140655.1 Acidobacteriaceae bacterium
CAAACTTCGACTGTGCTCGGCCCGCCCTGCCGGCCGAGGCCAAAACTGACACCTGATTTTTCAATCTTGGTTGTCGCCATGAATCAACCCTGATGTGAGGACATACCTGCACCGCCCCTGGTCCCAAGAGAAGGGTATCTTTCTATAATTCTGTACCAGGGGGCGAATCGTTCCAAGGTTACCGACGTGCTCGGCGCCCGGGGACCTCCGGGGGTCCGGAGTGCGGGAAAGGCGATGGCTGGGGTCCACAATCCGGGCGAGCAGCCATCAGGCCACGGCTGCGTCGAAGGTTCTGCCTATTGGAATGCTGGTGACGAGATAAACTGCTGCAATGCGTGGCTCTTTTCATCCGTCTGCAGCGGTACCGATCCTCGAAACCGAGCGGCTCAAACTGCGCGGCCACCGGCTTGACGATTTCAACCATTGCGCCGCGATGTGGGCGGACCCCAAGGTAACTCGATACATAGGCGGCAAACCACTTAGCGAAGAGGAGTCTTGGACGAGGTTTCTGCGTTACGTTGGTCATTGGTCGTTGCTCGGTTTCGGCGTTTGGGTGGCTGAGGAGAAGGCCACGGGCGACTTTGTCGGAGAGATTGGATTCGCCGACTACAAGCGGGACCTGGAGCCGTCGCTTGAAGGCACGCCCGAAATCGGCTGGGTGCTCGCCTCGCAAGCGCACGGCAGAGGCTACGCGACCGAAGCCGTCCGCGCGGCCGTTGCATGGGGCGATGCGCACTTCCAATCGACACGGACTGCCTGCATCATCGCTCCTGAGAATCTTGCGTCCGTTCGGGTCGCCGTGAAATGTGGATATCGGGAATCCACGCTCGCGACGTATAAGGGACGTCCGACGGTGATGTTTGTTCGCGAACCGAGCATGACAGGGTAGCGCCGAGCGCGCCAATCCAGGGCGAGCAGCCGTCAGACGACGCTGCGTCGAGGATTTCCGTCCCTGTGCGGTGGCGCGTAGTGGTACGATATCGGGCTGCTTCAAGGTTCTGGATATTGGAATGCAGATGACAAGATCTTCGCGAGCCGTGGCGTCGCCCCGGGTTGTGTGCATCGAGGACTTCCGGCCCATCGCGCGCCAAAGGGTGCCGAAATCGGTGTTTGATTACCTCGATGGCGGCGCTGAGGGCGAGGTCACACTCCGGGAAAATTGCCGGATATTTAGCGACGTCACCTTTCGGCCGCGGCATGCAGTAGCGCTTGCGGACTGCAGTATGTGCACCACTGTTCTTGGCTTCAATCTTTCTCTTCCCATCCTGCTCGCGCCTGTCGGGTACAGCCGGCTCATGCATCCGGGAGGCGAAGTNNGGACACAAGCTGGAGGATGTAAAGGCCGGTTCCTCCGGACCCGTTTTCTATCAGCTCTATCTGATGGGCGGCCGCGGGGCTGCCGAGGCCGCCATTGAAAGAGCGCGAGTTGCCGGATTCTCCGCGCTGGTCGTGACGATTGATACGCCGGTGTCGGGAATCCGCGAGCGCGATTTCCGCAACGGCATGAAGGAACTGATCAGCGGCGGACCGCTGGAGAAGATTCCATTTCTTCCGCAAATTCTCTCGCGTCCGGGCTGGCTCATCAGTTTTTTGCTGGATGGCGGGGTGCCTGCACTTCCGAACGTGGTTGTCCCGGGCAAGGGGCCGATGCCGCTCATCGATGTCGCCTCTGCTCTGGCGGAATCCGCCGTGACCTGGGCAGACCTGCGCTGGATTCGCGAACTTTGGCGGGGTCCGATCGTAGTCAAGGGGGTGCTGACCGGTGACGATGCGCGGCGCTCCATCGATGAAGGAGCTGCGGCGATCTCGGTTTCGAATCATGGCGGACGGCAGCTTGACGGAGTTCCGGCTTCGTTGCGGGTGTTGCCCGAAGTGGTGGAAGCCGTGAAAGGCCGCATCGAGGTGTTAATGGATGGAGGCATTCGCCGCGGTACCGACATCGCCAAGGCGATCTGCATGGGAGCGCGCGCCGTGCTCTGCGGACGCGCCTACGCCTATGGCTTGGCCGCCGCGGGTGAAGCGGGTGTCGATCGCGCGATCGAGATCCTGCGGGTTGACCTCGAACGCACTTTGCGGCTGCTCGGTTGCCCGTCGGTTGCGGCCTTGGATCGTTCTTATGTGAATGTGCCTAAGGNNTAAAGCCGCCGGAGAACAAATAAGAACCGAAGCCGAGAGCACAAGCTAAATGACGGACCTACTCCCGGTTTGCATTAAGGATGGTGCCGTTGTTTTTGTCCGTCAACACTAGAACTTTTCCATCCTGTTCTACTTTGAAGTCATACTTTAAGTCACGGCCGCGATTCGCTGGCTTCATCTTCAGGTCGTGCTTGTGCACCTCGTATGTCCCAGCTGCGTCGTGAGAATCGCCTGACGGCAACTGTGCTTTCAATGGTAATTTCTCAAGATAGGTCCCGTCTGCATTGAGGATCAGTGTCCATTGTCCCGGCTTGAAAAGAATTTTGCCAAATGGCTTCCCATTCTTGATGGCTTGGAAGGATGCACAGTCCCACGTTCCGACCAGTTCCGGAGGAATCTCGCTCGAAGCGAGGGCGGCACTCAGGGCTACGAGGCAGGAACAAATGAAAACGGCCACAAATCTGCACCTTTGTCGGCTCATCCGAGCATTCTAGGATATTACGGTTCTTCAAAAGCATAATCCGCATTTTTCCCTTGACTGGAAGCAGTCGGTCCCTCAATATGGCGTAAGGTGACATGTCGCCAGAGGTCATATGGACGTCCTGCCCCTCACCGAACCGGTACTGCTGATTCTGCTGAGCCTCGCGGAGCAACCTCGACATGGCTATTCCATCCTGAAAGATGTCGAGGAGATGAGCGATGGGCGCGTCACACTGAGCACCGGCACCCTCTACGGAGCGTTGCGCCGTCTGCTCGAAGATGGCTGGATCGAGCGCTACGAGGAAGAGGACAGCTCGCGGGGCCGCCAGGCATATCGCCTCACTCCCGCCGGGCGGCGAAACCTGCAACTTGAGGCCAGCCGGCTGAAACACCTCGCCAGGGTCGCCAACCTGCGCGTCGCGCGGAAAGGGCTTTAACCGATGCTCTCACTATACCGATGCCTGCTGTACCTGTATCCGGCCCCCTACCGTTACGAGTATGGCGACGAGATGGCTGGCGTGTTTCGCGATGTGCTGAGCGAAACGCGGGGCAAGGGGTTATTGCCGCGAGCAGCGTTCTTTCTCCGCGAATTCACGGGGCTGCTCCACGCTGCGCTCGAGGAGCACTCGCGGACTATTGCCGGTTCCAATTTATTGTTCCCGTCGTCTTCAAGGAGGTTCACCATGCGTTCCGAATTCCGCTTTCCGAAAGCCACGCCAGTGCTGATGACGATCATCCTGGCAGGAGTGATTCTGACCATCGAGAAGGCCACCGCGATCCGGGAGTCGCTGCCTCTCGCGTATCCTCAACAACTGCCTCCAATCCATCCGGGGCGCCTCACATTTTTTCCGGCGATGGCTGTAATTCTTCTGTTGGCCTATGCGGCGGCAGTGATTGGTTGCGCCGTGCTCTTTGCTCTGCGCCGCTCCGGAGTGCACCGGCTATCAGAGATGCCGGCCGCTCCGAGAAAGTAAACTGGAATTGCGGTCCTCACTTCTTTCAAGGAGGCTCTTCGATGCGTGGTCAAATGCCTGTCGCCTTGTTTGCCCTGGTTTTTGGTGTCTTGGAATTTGCCGGGGGGGCGCAAGAAATGGTCTATCTTGGCTTTTTGCAGAGCGAGCGGTACCCACTCATTGCGGGAGCGTTGGGCGTTCTTGCCGGCGCGCTGCTGCTCGCGGCGGGAGTCGCCTTGCTGGTGCGGTCCCCGCTCGCTTCCGTTCTTGCGCAGGCCGCGGCGTGGGTATCCGTGCCCGTTTTTATCCTGACCGGCGTGATCACGCACAGGGCCGGTTGGCCAATCACGGCAGTTGGCATCGGATACCCGTTGTTGCTCACCTTCTTTTGCCTGAGGGGCGAAAAAAGAGGTAACGCGATGTCTAAGTCCTGAGACTTAGCCGGCCTTGCAAGCGAGCAATCGGATTGCGCGCGTAACCGTGTCAGTTGCCCATCTTCTTGATTGCTCCGAGGGGCGTCTGCAGCGTTCCGTCGAGGTTGATGTCGAAGTCGTAGGAAAACGGCGTGAACGATCCGGCTTTGTAAAAAACAACCTTGCCGTCGCCCGTGAAGCAATCAAACGGCATCTCGCCGCCCAATCCTTCGGTGATGGTCGCCTTGCCGGAACGGAAAACGACCTTCATTCCTTCCATGCCCGAGACGTGCTCCCATCGGCCTTCATACTTGCCGGCGCAACTGACAAGGCCTGGCTTGGGAGCTTGCCCGGCGGCCCGTTGCGCGGGAGGCAGAGGCGCCGGCGTGGTCGATATGCGGATATTCTCCGGGGTCGTATTCACAATGTCAGAGCCGAAGCCGGTATCTACGCCCGGCACCTTGATGTCGTACATGTTCACATTATTCTGTCCACGGATTTCGCCCTCCATCCACTTGCCGTTCACCAGCACTTGCACGCGATCGTGGAGATCGTATTGCCCCGCCGCGTGATCCTCCGCCGTAAGTTTTCCCACCCGGTGCACTTCGTACGGCCAGAGTTTTGAAACGTTAATCCCATTCGGCAGGTGGACCAAATACGAACGGCCGTGAACCTCGATGACCTTGGCTTCCTGCCACCCGTCGATCAAAACGCGCACCGTGTCGCCGACTTTGAATCCGCCGGGCCCGCTTTGATTCGCAGGTGTGGCTCCTACACCGTTGCTGCCGGCAGCCGCGTGCGCCTTAAATGGAGAAGGCGCTGGCGGAATCTCGCCGTGATGAGGGTCGGCCTGCGCTTCGGCCGGGGTTTGCGCATGGCATTTCGCCGGAAGCAAAGCAGCCAGTTGTACGCGGAGCGCTTCGCCTCGCTGGAATGCCTGCCCCTTCTTGTAGTTCTGATAATCGCAGGCGCCCGTTGTGTTGTCGCATGAAAAGACTTTGAAGCTTTGTCCGTCCGTGCACACGTAAACGACATTCATCTGAAGCGCCGGTGCCTGCGCTAGCGCGCTGGCCATCGGCAAAAACAAAAGTAGAATTCCCCAAAAGGATTTGCGCATCCGAGCTCCCTCGCCCTGCAAACGTTCAGGGGCGCGCGAGGTAAGTCACCCCGCGTCCCACGAAAACAGCGTGGGCGGAAGGATATCACCAAAAGGGAAAGGTACTCGGGAGGAATACGCTGGGTCGTACTCTTAGCCTTGCGCCTCCCCGGCAGCCAGCTACAGCCTCTCTGATCAAGTCGAGGTGCACGACAAGGAGTGTCTTACGCGACAAGAGCAGGCCGGGTTATTGGTCTTCTTTCTTTTCCGGTTCTTTGGGTAGCGGCTTTTCGATGGGCTTGCGGGGCAGCATTTGGTCGCGCATGGCCGCGTCATAGACGAAGCCGGCGACGATCACTGCGGCCTGCTTCAGATCTTCGGGCTGCAGGCGGTCGTACACATCCATATTGGAGTGGTGGGTGCGTGCGTCATACTCGATGGGATCCTGGATGAACTGGAATCCCGGGATGCCGGCCGCATCGAACGAGAGATGGTCGGTGCCGCCGGTGTTGCGCATGGTGAGGGTGTTCATGCCCAGATCCTTGAACGGCTTCATCCAGGCTTCAAAGATGGGAGCCACTGCCTCGTTCTCCTGTAGGTGAACGCCGCGAATCTTGCCGGTGCCATTGTCCACATTGAAATAGGCGGAGACCTTCGCCTGTTCCGGCTTCACCGTGACCTCGCCGGCTTCGCGCCGCAGCAGGGTCGGCATACCTTTCATTGCAGGATCATCCATGGGCGGACGCGAACCGAAATGATGCTCCACGTAACCCTGCGACCCGAGCAAGCCTTCTTCTTCGCCACTCCATAAGCCGATGCGAATGGTGCGGCGGGGTTTGATGTCGAGCGCTTTGAGGATGCGGACCGCTTCCATCATCACAATGGTTCCCGCGCCGTTGTCGGTGGCTCCCGTGCCCGCGTGCCAGGAGTCGAGATGCGCGCCCAGCATGACGACTTCGTCTTTCTTGTCAGTGCCGGGAATTTCGGCAATGGTGTCATACTGCATGGGGTCATCGTCGTAGAAAGTATTGGTGACGTTTAGTTCAAGGGACACGTCTTTCTTCTGCTGCAACAGGCGCGCGATGCGAGTCCAGTGCTCCACGGCCATTACGAGCTGAGGAACGGTTGTGGTCTCGCCTGGTTTGTAGGAACCGCCTGACTGCACAAAGACGGTGCCCCCGCCGGAAACTACGCGGAAGTGGTCGATCACGGCCAGAACTTTTTCGTCGGCGAAGAACTGGTTCAGGTCCTTGATGAACTGCTGCCGCTTCACAAAAGCGGTAAAGCCGAAGGGCGGATGGTCGCCGGGAATCTGGTAGTCGGAGAGCTTCGCGAGATCGTCGTCGCTGAGGCGTTTGAAGGGAGCCTCGGTGATCGGCTTCAGGTCAGGATCAGCGCCGAAGATGACGATCAGCCCGGCGAGCTTTCCTTTGTATTTCTCGAAGTCCTTCTTGTCCTCGATGTTCACGCGAATGCATTTGCCCTGCACTACTCCGTTGGTGCCCGGGGTCCAGGCTTTGGCATAGACCAGCAACGGGGTGATATCGGGCGAGGTCATGCGAACGTTGACGTATTGGTTGGCCCAGCCGCGGCCGAACGGTCCCCAGGGCTCAAGGTGCGCGTTGGAGAGACCCATCGCGGTGAGTTGATCGCGGGTCCACTCGTTGGCGCGCTTCATGTTCGGGGAGCCGGTGAGCCGCTCGCCGATCGAGTCCATCAATCCCGTGGCGAACTCCATCACCTTGGAGTCGCGGAAACCTTCGTAGCGAATGCGGCCCATGGTTTCCAGGTCCACCTTTTCCTGAGACCACAAGGAGGCGACCGAGCAGATCACGACCAGAAGGCAGGCCAGGCGGACGAAGTTCTTCATGACAGAGGCTCCTGAGTGAGGATCGAACTGGGGATTATACAGCGCGGGTTTCGAGGATGGGGCGGAGCAAATTGTAAAGTTGCTTCAAGCAAAAAACGTCATTACTTTCTCGCCAGAATCTTCCTCAGGTAGTGGCGGGCTCTTGGTTTGCAATTGCTTTGAAGGGATGGCACTTTAGGGCAGCGCTATGGCACTTCGGTGCCATTTGCAAAATCTAGCCTCGCTTCTATTTTCGAAAGTGAGCAGTTCTGGGGGAGGGCTGCCCGGGCGCCTCGATCTCGAAAGAGATTTCGAGGCGCTCGCTATTTTGGACCAGGATCGGTCTCGTGCAAGGTCTTAGACGTCAACTGGAAGCCTCAGTTGGTTGAAATGGTGAAGTTGACCGTGATCTTGGCCTGAGTCTCGACCGCTTCGTTCCCTTCAAAATGCGGTCTGAAGTGCCATTGCCGGACGGCGTCCTCGGCTGCGCCGGCCAGTATGTGCGGGCCGCTCACCACGCGCAGATTCTGGATGATTCCATCTTTGCCGATCAGCGCCTGCAGAACCACCGACCCTTGTACTTTCATCTGCCGCGCCAGCAGTGGATAATTGGGCCTCACCGGACGGGCCACGATCTCGGAGGCGTCGGCGGACATCTCCACGTGCTCGGCCGCATCGCTGGTTACTTTGGCTGCGGTCTCTTTATCGCCGGCGGCGCCACCGTCGGTGACGGGTTGCGGCGGTGTGCCCGGTTGCAAATCTACCCGCACAGAACTGCTACCGCTCCGGACGGTGCGGTGCGTTTCGCCGGCAATAACCTCCACCTCTAGAGGGGGCAATACCGTCCGCGTGGTGGTCACAACCGGCGCAGGAGGAGTTTGTGGCGTGGGACTCTTGGCCGCAGATGCGACATGGTGCTTTGGCTTTGCCGCTATGGCCGGCTTGGCGGTTTCCGTGGGAGGCTGTGCCGGAGCAACTTTGGCTACAGGCGAACTCTCGACCGGCTCGTCGGACTCCGCTTCGGACGTATCCGGGAACCAAAAGTCGCGGTCATGCCACAGCACGACGCTCAACGCCAGTAGCAGCAGAACGAGAGAGCCCACCATCAATTTCCGCTGTTTGGGATCCTGGGGCGCAGACCTTCCGAGTTCTTTCAGGAGGGCGCGATCCACTTTCGGTTCGATGGTGTTCAAATCCGACATGCCGGAAACCGGGCTGCTCCTGGGACGGCTAACACTTGCGCTAGTATGCCTCGAAAACTTTGGAAAGGCTAGCAAAAGGTACCCCCCAGACTCTAAAGCGTTATGATTCTCCAACGGGTCTGGGGCGAAACTTCGGAGAGTCTCGTGAATCCCATGGGTGCGGAACGAGGTGAGCCTTGTTCCCACAGCTTTCGGGGCAAAGCCATATAGGATCAGAACGCAATCTGTAAACTCACAATCTGAGAAGGTCAGTTCATGAAGAGCAATGATCGCAAGATAAACGATCGGAAGATGGATGAGAAGAAATTCCGGCAAATCGGACGGCGCGAATTGCTTAAGCTGACGCCGGTGCTGGCGCTGGGCGCGTTCGCCATTCCCAGCCTGCAGGNNGGCCATCTGGCAACGACGTTCGACAATTCCGAGCTGACTCCTTTCGCGAAGTTTCCGCTCAATACCTATGACGTGAACGATCCTGGAGTGATCTTCGAAAACTGGAAGCTGACCGTCAGCGGGGCTGTTAAGAAACCAGGGGACTACACTTTGGCGCAGGTGCAGGCGCTGCCCCGCTTTCGGCAGAACACCCGTCACATCTGCGTTGAAGGGTGGGATGTGATTGGGCGTTTTGGGGGCGCGCGGCTCTCCGACTTTCTGCAACTGGTGGGCGCCGATCCCACGGCGCGCTTCATCACGGTGAATTGCGCCGACGACTATTACGAATCGCTGGACATGGCGACGGCGCTGCATCCGCAGACGCTGCTCTGCTATGAAATGTACGAACAGCCGCTCACGCGCCAGCACGGCGCGCCGCTGCGTCTGCAAATTCCCACCAAGATCGGCTACAAACAGGCGAAATACTTAACCGATTTGAAGGTCTCGCACGTGCTGGACAGAGTGGGCTACTGGGAAGACCAGGGCTATTCGTGGTTTTACGGGCTGTAGCGCCGGCGTCCCGCCGGCTTTCGCAATAGCTACGATCGACAGCCGCTAGGACGGCGGCGCTACTTGGAGGTTCGAGCGTGAGCGGTGCAGTGATCGAAATCATCCAACCAAAGGGCAAGAACGCCGAAGGCGAAGAAGAGGCCCCCGTGGTTGTGGCGCGGGCGGTTTACGAGCATCCGTTTGTGGTGC
>PLKR01000359.1:9286-11628 GCA_003140655.1 Acidobacteriaceae bacterium
CTCACCTTCATGTGGATCTACATCGCAACCGGCGTTTTCTATCTTGGCTACCAGCTTTTCAGTGGAAACTACCGCCAGGTCTTGTTCACCAATCGTGACATCCCGGGCGTATGGCCGATGGTGAAGCATTATTTCTTCTTTGGTCCGAAGCCGCCGGTTCGCGAAGCTTACAACCCGCTGCAGAAACATGCTTACACCACCGCGATCGGGCTGGGCGTTCTTTCGGTGGTCACCGGTCTCGTAGTGTGGAAGCCGGTTCAGTTCTCCTGGCTGGGCTGGATGATGGGAGGATTCCACTACGCGCGCATCTGGCATTTTGCGGTGATGTGGGCGATCTTGTTCTTTGTGCTGGGACATCTGGTGATGGTGATTCTGCATGGCTGGAACAATTTCGTTTCCATGCTGACCGGTTGGAAAAAAGATCCGGAGTACTAGGAGCAGGTCTCGGGTCTTAAGGTCTTAGGTTTTCGGAAGAGCAAACCCTAAGACCTGACACCCAAGACCCACGACCTCACGACCATGTCCGAACCAAGCATGACGTTGAACAATCCGGGACAAAGCGGCAGCACGCGCGAGCAGGATTTGATCTTGCACGTGCAGCGCGGCGAACGTGAATTGTTCTACGAACTGGTGCGGCCTTATGAACGGCGGGTCTATGCTGCGGCACTTGCCATTCTGCGCAATGAGCAGGACGCCGAGGACGCGGCGCAGGAAGCGATGCTGAAAGCGTTTGCGAACATCCGGCAATTCCGCGCCGAGGCTCGCTTCAGCACATGGCTGATCCAGATCACGGTGAATGAGGCCCTGATGCGCCGGCGAAGGGAGCGAACAGTGGTCATGGAAGGACTCGACAACCGCCGCGACGCTGGCCGAGACAACGAAAGTGAATACGCGCCCCGGGAATTTGCCGACTGGCGCGAGATTCCGTCGGAAGCTCTCGAACGCAAGGAGGTGCGGCAGCGGCTGGCGGAGGCGCTGGCCACGCTCGATCGAAAGTATCGCGAAGTTTTTGTGCTGCGCGATATGGAGCACCTGAACATTCAGGAAACGGCGGAGGCGCTGGGCATAACGGTTGCTTCGGTGAAGACGCGGCTGTTGCGGGCGCGGCTGATGCTGCGCGATCTGCTGGCCGCCGGATGGGAGCAGGGCTGGTTCAGCCGCCTGCCATTCGAGAAGGGAAACAAGCCATGGTAGTGAACCAGAAAATGTTGAACTGCGAACAAGTCTGGCGCGAGGTTTCGAATTACGTGGACGGGGAAGTGGACGCTGCGCTGCGCTCTACGATGGAGGAACATTTCCGAACGTGCAAGCGTTGTGCCTCGGTGCTGGCGGGAACGCGGAATGTGGCCCAGCTCTATGGGGATGACCGCATGCTGGAGGTGCCCGCGGGTTTCAGCCGGCGGTTGGAGAAGCGGCTGGCGAAGGACGCTGCGGTGAAGGGAAGCGGATGGTCGAGCTGGTCGGCGTGGTTGGTACCGGTGGCGGCGATCGCTTTGATCGCGGGCAGTCTGCTGTTGGTGAACTCGCTTACTCGCGGGCATTTCATCAGATCGCACCAGGCGTTACCCGGCAATAACATTCCTCCCGACCTGCAGGTCGTGGTTTCAAATGGATCGAAGGTCTTTCACGTGGCGGGATGTCCTTTCATTCACGATAAAGCTTCCGAGCGTACGATGACGGCGAAAGAAGCGATGCAGGAGGGCTATGTGCCTTGTACGCGCTGCCTGCGGCAGTATCTGAAGACGGAGTTGACTGGTCATTCCGGGATAGTGATTGCTGACAGTGGGAGCGCGGAGGAGGAAGAGGAGCAAGGGGAAGTTCTCAGCGTGGCGGGACATTGAGTGGCGCTTGTCATGTAGGTCCGGCGTCGTCAGCCAGCGGGCGTCATCAGCAGGCCATCTCGGCTTCAGGCGATTCGATTCCTCGTAAGTTATTGATTCCCGGTGCGCGGTTCGGGGCCGCACGGTTATATTACTCAAAGATATAGCCAGGACGCCGCTAAGTCATTGAATCCGCAAGGGCAATTTGCCCCCTGAAGTTAAATCGATTTATCTTGCCCGCAGCGCGACAGTTTTCAGGTAGAGGATCTTCGGGTTGGAACAGGCCCTCGAACGCGTCCTGCGGGGCTGCAAATCGAATTGCGGGTCATTCGATGCGACGGTCGAAACGCGAGCGGCGGTTCGCGCTCTGAAATTACTGAGCGGCATTCCGCCAATTGCTGGGGGCTAATGGAAAACAAACAGCGCGGACCCGAGGGCCCGCGCCTCGATTCCCGGACGACGGACTAGTTCGGCTTCATCTGGTCGTTCTTCATGCTGTCGTCCTTCTTCATCTGGTCCTTC
>PLKR01000359.1:11636-19281 GCA_003140655.1 Acidobacteriaceae bacterium
TCGTCTTTTTTCATCGAATCTTGGTTCGTGGTGTCTTGTTTCATAGCGTCTTGGGCGAAGGCTGCCATCGGGGCTGCCAGGATACATGCAAGCATCAAACTGCCGACAATCTTCTTCATGGTTTTCTCCTTGGGTGCGTCTCTGAGTTAGGTCGTCCGGCAGGTCTGCACCTGCAGACTAAGATCAGATGCTCCGGCGCAGGGAAAGCTACAGCAGAGAAGCGAAAAGAATCAGCTGCGATTTCTTCAGCAGGCCAGTTGATTGCGGGAGATCTTCAGTCCGCTCAGATTGCCCAGTGCGGTGACGGCAATGGATTCGGTTTTGAAGAACTCCTGGGCCAGGCTCTGGAGATCATCGGCAGTTACGGCTTCGATTTTCTCGATCAGTTCGTCGAGGTCCTGGAAATGATCGAAATACATTTCCTGGCGGGCGAGGTTTGACATGCGTGCCGTGCTCGATTCGAGCGAGAGCATCAGGCTGCCCTTGAGCTGGTCTTTGGAGCGGCGCAGCTCTTCTTCGGGAACAGACTGATTTTTCAGGTTGCGGAATTCGCCGACCACCGACTGCACCACTTTGGCGGCCGATGCCAGGGAAGTTCCAGCGTAGACGGCCATGCATCCGGTATCGCGGTAGGGGTTGAGGTCGCTATAAATGGAGTAGGCCAGGCCCTGGCGCTCGCGGATATTCTGGAACAGTCGCGAACTCATGCCTCCGCCGAGCAGGGTGTTGAGGATGTAGCCGGCGTGGCGTTTCTCGTGGGCAATGGGATAGGCGGGAACGCCGATGCAAAGCTGCACTTGCTCGAGCGCCTTCTTGTTACGCAGGACGATGCGCGGAACGATCTTCGGTTCAGGCGAGTGAAAGCCGTTTTGCGCGGGCTTCAGGTGCTCGAAGTGCTTGACCACGAGGTCAACGAAGCGTTCGTGGTCGAGATGCCCGGCGGCAGCCACGATAATGTTGCCCGGAGCGAAGCGGTGGGCATAAGTATCGAGCACGGCCTGGCGCTCGAANNAGGTAGTCGGGATTGTCCTCGTCCATCTTGATCTCTTCGAGGATCACGCCGCGTTCGCGGGCGATATCTTCGGCAGTGAATGTGGGATGCAGAACGAGATCGGTGAGAATCTCAAGCGCGATGGGAACGTTTTCGTCGAGCACCTTGACGTTGAAGCAGATGCATTCTTTGGAGGTGAAGGCGTCCATGTTACCGCCGATGGAATCGACCTGGCGGGCAATCTCTTCGGCGGTGCGGTGCTTGGTCCCTTTGAATACCATGTGCTCGATGAAGTGGGAAATGCCGTTCGATTGCGGGGTCTCGTCGCGCGAACCGGTTTCGAGCCAAATGCCGATGGAAGCCGAGCGGATGTGCTCCATCTGCTCGGTGATGACGGTGAGGCCGTGGGGCAGCACCTGGCGGCGAATATTGCGAACTTCTTTGACCATGATGGCGGAATTTCTCAGAAGGTACCCCACTATTCTTACACATCTGGCGGGGTGGGGCGGGGTGTGCGAGAATAAGATAGTTAGTGATTTAGAATCAGCGAGTTGCAGCCATTCTGTGGAGCTCTCGCTAGGCTGGGGAAGGAGATCTCTTAACTGATGGGCTTACCTCCGACATCATCACTGCTCGGTCTGGACCACGGGGAGATCACTGCTCTGGTGAGCGAGGCAGGTGAGCCCAGCTATCGCGCCAAGCAGATCATGGATGCCGTGTACCGGCAACGGGCGGAAACACTGGCCGAGATTTCCACGCTGCCACAAGAGTTTCGCGAGCGGCTGGCGCAGAGCGGGGTCACCGTTGGGGCGGCGCGGATCGAGAAGAAGTTTGTGTCTGTGGATGGGACGGTGCGGTATCTGATTGCTTTTGCCGACGGGCAGAGCGTGGAAACAGTTTGGATGCCGGAGGGGGATGGCGGGGAAGCGGGGGATGGGTCGGAAGCTGGGGTGGAGGCTGAGGGTTCGGGCATAAGTACCTCGGGGGCTAAAGCCCTTTCCGCAGAGAACGAGCCTATCGCAGCGTTGAAACGCTGCGCCACCCAAAATNNGCCGTGGACTGCCAGTTCTGTCTGACGGCGTTGCTGGGGGTGAAGCGCAACCTGACGGCGGGCGAGATTGTGGGGCAGGTCTGTGCGGTGCTCAAAGATCAGAAGGTTTCGCCGCCCGAGGATCGCATCAACCTGGTTTTCATGGGCATGGGCGAGCCGTTTCTGAACTATGAGAATTTCGTAAAGGCGGCGCGACTGCTGGTGGAGGGTGTGGGCATTGCGGAGCGGCGGATGACGGTATCGACGGCGGGAATCGTGCCGCGCATCCGGGACTTTGGCGGGGAGACGATCCGGCCGAAGCTGGCGATTTCGTTGAATGCTTCGAACGATGCGCTGCGTACGCAGCTTATGCCTGTGAACAAGAAGTGGACTCTGGAAATGCTGATGGCGGCGGCGCGGGAGTTTCCTTTGCGCACTCGCGAGTGGATCACATTTGAGTACGTGTTGCTCGGCGGCGCGAACGACATGCCGGAGAATGCCCGGGAAGTTGCCGAGTTGCTGCGGGGGCTGCGCTGCAAGGTGAACCTGATTGCGCTGAATCCGGGGCCGGGAATTGACTTTACGACTCCGGACGCGGAGCGGGTGGCGGCATTTCAGAAGATTCTGCGGGAAGCGGGCATACCGGCTTTTGTGAGGCGTCCGCGGGGCCGGGACATCTACGCCGCCTGCGGCCAGCTTAAGAGAACGGTTGAGGTTGCCACATCACCGGAACTCCAGATTCAGTCGATTTCTCTTTCTCCAACGCCGGAGGTATGACCGGAATCTCGACGCGGATGTTGGTTCCCATATTCCGGTGTTGCTGCCAGAGAATCCGCCCATGATGCTGCCGCAGGATGCCCTGACAGGCGCTGAGTCCCAAGCCGGAGAGAGTCTGGTCTTCTTCTTTTTCCGTGTTTTCGGCTGAGCCGCCGCCGGCGAGGCTGGTGTCGGAGATGTCGATGAAGGCGATGCCATCTTTGCTTTCTGCGGCGATGGTCAGAGTCCGGCTGCTGAGCTGGTTCACTGCATGCAGCGCGTCGTTGATGATTTGCACGCAGACCTGGAGCAACTGGTTGGAATCTCCTCGAACGAGCAGCGGTTCTTGCGAAAAGTCAGTGCGCACTTCGATTTTGAGAGCTTGCCACTGCGGTTGCGAGAGCTTGACGGCGGTGCGCAGCAGAGTTTTGAGATCCACGGGGGCCATCGCAGCCGGGCCTTGCCGGGCAAAACTGAGCAGGCTGGCGACCAGAGACTTGGTGCGCCGGACATGCTGCCCGATTTTCCCCGCCAGTTCGTACTGTTCCGGGTTGAGAGGCGTGGTCAGCAGCAGATCGGAATAACCGAGCATGGCGGCGATGGGATTGTTTAGTTCGTGGGTTACGCCGCCCACGAGTTGTCCGATCGAGGCCAGTTTTTCCGACTCGGTGATCTGTGCCTGCAAACGCTTCAGGTTGGCCAAGGATTCCCGCGAGTGGGTCAACAGGCGGAGCAATTCCCGGTCGAGCAAGCGTTGCCGCACGAAAACCATGACGCCCATAAGAATTGCCGCGGCCAGAGTCAGGACCAACCGGAACGAGCGGATAGGCGGCGGAAGTACCGTATCCAGCAAAGCCCAAGCGGCAAACAGCGGGAGCGAGAAGGCCGCGATCATGCCCAGCCGCGCCAGCCACACGCCGTGAGATGTGGAAGTGGAGGGGACTCCGGCTTGAGGTTCGCGCTCGCGAGTCCACAGACCGATCACTGTAATCCATGCCATGGAGACGGCGAGCGGAATGTCGTAGAGACTTCCGCTGTAATAGGCATGGCGGCTGAGCGCCCAGTTGGCGACGTAAGAACTGGCGGCATAAATCAAGCTGGCGCCGAAAAGACTGGCATAGAAAATCTTCCAGCCATCTTTGCTGCCCATCCAGGCCAGGAACACGGCGCCCAGAAACGCCAGTTTCTCGATGAGATACAAAGAATTAAGATTGTTAGCGTAAGCCGGAACATTGGCGACGATGTATTGCCATGGAATCACGATGAGGACGTAGAGATAGGCCCACCAAACCATCATCAGGGCAAAATCGAGGCGGCGCAGGCGGGCGGCGTACTCATCCTGCGGGGCATGAGGGCGGAGCGCTAGAGCGGCCATGAGGGGCACAATGTGCAGGAAGAGGATGATGTCGGCCGCGCACAAGTCTGGGACATCGGTGCGCAGCCAGACTTCGTGGTAGGTCCAAAACAATTGGTAGGAAAACCAGAGGGCAATGCCGGTCGCGATGAGCGTCCAGAACAGACGCAAGCGCCCGCGCGACCGCACCGCGTGAGGGATGAGGGAAACCGTTCCGGAAAACAGAAGGAGGCACTGAATCACATCGCTGAGGGCGGTAAGGCGAAAGGAGTGAGGCAGGATCAGGGCAGCCAGTACCAGGGTCGCCAGACAGGCTGCGACTGCCGCGGTCCAGGGCTTGCAATAGGTGCGCAAAAAGACGATCCTCCCTGCCATTTTAGACTGGGGCTGCAGAAGGTCTCGGTTACGGAAGTAATCCGGGGGGATTTGTAATTGGGTAATCGGGTAATTTAGTAATTGTAAGACCTTGCTCAATTCCTTGGTTGCGAAGAAAAAGGAGAGTGGGGCAAAGTTTTGCTTGCTCCCGATCTTTCTTATCAATAATATGCGAAGCATTCCGGGGCAGCTGACAAATTCGTTCTCCAAAATCGTTCTGCAGCGGGAAGTGACTCCTCTTGCACGCTGACGCTAAACACCGTTTTCCGGGCGGATCGCAGGCTGCAACCGACCCCAGCGAAATTCGCCGCACTGAGCGCTGGCTGGCTACGGCGCGGGTGTTTCTGGCTATATCGGCGCTGGCTGCGATTTACATGGATCCGACGCAGTTGGGACAAGCGCCGGTGGCATACGGCCTGCTCGGACTTTACCTCATCCACGGCGTGCTGGTGATGACGCTGTTGCGGCGAAGACAGCAGTCGACACCAGCGTTTCGCATCCTGGTTCACACTGCCGATATCGTATGGCCGGCGTTCATCTCGGTGTTTGCCGAAGGGCCGCGAAGCCCATTTTTCCTTTTCTTCTTTTTTGTATTGGCTGCTTCCGCCTACCGGTGGGGATTGTGGGAAACGTTGGGTACGGCGGCGGCCGAGGTGGTTTTGTTGTGGATTGAGAGTTTCGTGCTGCTGCACGTGTGGGCAACGCGCGGCGGAAGCCTGCCGTGGCGTGTTTTGTCGGGTCTGCAAATCAATGTAACGGAATTCGAACCGAAGCGCCTGTTCATGCTGTCGGTTTACCTGCTGGTGATGGGGTTGCTGCTGGGTTATCTGGCGCAGCAGCAGAAGCGCCTAAGGGCGGAGAAGGCGGCGGTGACCCGCATTCTGGCAAAGGTGCGGGTGGAAGCGGGGCTGACGGGAACTCTGCAGCAGATTTCCCGTGAAGTCGCCAACCTGTGCGGAGCGGTGCGACTGCTGGTTGCGTCGCAGGAGATTCACAGTCAACGAGTCTTTCTGGGGGAACTGCGCAATGGCGATGGGGCGTCTTCCGATTTCGTGTGGTTGGACTCCAGCCCGCGGGACGCGCAGAGCTATCTGGAGGATTTTCCGGGAGAAGTGTATTACGGGGCGAACGAAGGAAAGCGCTGGTCTGTGATCGCACTGGACCGTGAGGGCAACCCCGTGCCTTCGCCGTCCAGCGAGCCGCTGGCTCGACTGAAAGAACGGCAATCCTTCCGGTCGCTGATTACGATTTCCTTCACCTTCGGAGGCGAATGGCGGGGGCGAGTCCTGGTGTTTGACCCTTCGTGGCACGGGGAGATTCAGGAAGAGCTGCGTTTTCTGCTCGATTTGTTCCATCAGGTGGGGCCGGCCGTGTACAACGTCTACCTGCTGCATCGGCTGAGGCGGCGGGCTGGAGCTGCGGAGCGCGCCCGCTTTGCCAGAGAACTGCACGATGGAGCGGTGCAGTCTCTGATCGCAGTGGAGATGCAGGTGGATGTTCTTCGGCGCCAAGCGGAGACTGCGCCGGCCGTGGTGGGCGGCGAACTGGGCCGGATCCAGGGTTTGCTGCGGGAGGAAGTTCTGAAGCTGCGGGAACTGATGCAGCAGATGAAGTCGATCGATGTGGATTCTCGAAAATTTCTCAGCGTGGTGACCGACACGGTGGAACGGTTTGAGCGCGAGACGGGAATTTCCGCGCGTTTTGTGACCGACATTGAGAAACTGGAGATGCCGGGGAAGGTCTGCCGGGAGATGTTGCGAATTGTGCAGGAGGGACTGGTCAACGTGCGCAAGCACAGCCAGGCGCGCCATGCGCTGGTGCGCCTAAGTTCGAGTCCCAGCCAATGGAGCCTGACGCTGGAGGATGACGGCAAGGGCTTTCCGTTTTCCGGCCGCCTGACACAGGAAGAACTTGACCAGATGAGCAAGGGGCCAATGATCATCAAGGAACGTGTCCGTTTAATTGACGGCGCACTCACGGTAGAATCGAATCCCGGTCTGGGGACGCGCCTGGAAGTCAAAGTTCCGAGAGGTGGAGAAGTTTCCGATGAACTTTAAGAAGTCACAAATAGTTCGTATCGTGATTGCCGACGACCATCCAATTTTCCGGGATGGACTGCGACGTCTTCTGGAAGCGGAACCGGATTTGAAAGTTTTGGGCGAGGCCTCGGACGGCGCTGAGGCGGTAAGACTGGCGCGGCAGTTGAAGCCTGACATTCTTTTGCTGGATCTGGCGATGCCCAAGCATCCGGGGCTGGAAGCTTTGCGGGACCTGGGGACGGTGGCGAATGCAACTCCGGTTCGCGTGATCCTGCTGACAGCGGCGGCGGAGAAGAGCCAGATTGTGGAGGCTCTGCAGTTGGGCGCGCGAGGAGTGGTGTTGAAGGATTCCGCCACTCAGTTGCTGTTGAAAGCGATCCACACCGTGATGTCAGGGGAGTACTGGGTGGGACGGGAGAGCGTTTCCAACCTGGTGCAATATTTGCGCACGCTGGTGCAATCGTCCAGCGACGAAGCGCGGCAGAAGAAGTTTGGCTTGACCCCGCGCGAACTGGAGATTGTGGCTGCGGTGGTGGCAGGATACTCGAACAAGGAGATTGCGGAATACTTCAAGATCAGCGAAGACACGGTCAAACACCATCTGAGCAACATTTTCGACAAGCTGGGAGTGTCCACGCGGCTGGAGTTGGCGCTGTTTGCCGTGAACCAGTCGCTTCCGCTGAAAAGCATTGGCTGAAAAAACCCTAGACGCTCACTCGAAAGTAACCCTGATAGCACTTACGAGCTATTGGCGGGCGCGACTGCTGCACTTATCATTTCTTCAAGACCAGCCTCGGGACCGAAACGATCCAGTCACAACATTTGGGTGATCTTGCCCCAGTTGGAGCGAGCGGGGTGGGGTACGGTCAAGACAAATTCAAGGAGACGGAGCCCGTGGCAAGAACTCTACAAAATCTTTGGAATGATGAGAGTGGTCAAGACATCGCAGAATATGCGGTGATGCTCGCTGTAATTCTGGTGATCGTGGTCGGCACGATCCGGCTAATCGGCTCGAACGCCAACAACGTGTTCTCGAACGTTGGCAGCGCCATCCAGTAATCGGTGTCAGGTCTTAGGCAAAACCGAGGACCTAAGACCGC
>PLKR01000495.1 GCA_003140655.1 Acidobacteriaceae bacterium
GCGCGCTTGACGAGTTCGACGCTCTCATTGATGGCGGCGCGGGCGGGAATGCGGCTGAGCCAGCCGAGTTGGTAAACGGCGAGGCGGAGTGCGGTGAGAATCTCGGCATCGAGTTTGGAGAGTGGTTGCGCAGAACTCGTGGCAATTTGGGAGTCAAGCAGCGATCGCCAGCGCAAGACTCCCATGACTAATTCTGTCGCCAGGGAGTGATCGACGGTCGTGAGCCGGTCGTAGGTCCGGGAATGGAGGAGTTCGGAAGCGTAAGAAGACTCGCGTTCGACGCGAAGCAAAATGTCGAAAGCGGCAGCGCGGGCTGGAGAAACGGCGGGGCGCGAGGTTTGATCTTTGGATTTCACTCTCGCCAGTATGACGGAAGCGGCCGGGACGGAGAAGAAATTCGTCGTGCTTTACGTGCCGAGCTTCTCGCCGGGCCGTGGACGATAACCGCGAATAAAGTCAGCGGCGGAGCTTCGCGTCTTGCCTTCCAATTGCACTTCCAAAAGTTCGATCGCAGTACCGTCGCCGCAGCCGACTAGAAGATGATCGCTTTCCGTCTTCAGCTCAAACACGGGCAGCACCCGGTCGAGCGCGGCCCCCTTCCTTAATTGCAGATTCTTGCCGCGGAACGTCGAATACGCGCCGGGCCAGGGCTGAAAGCCGCGCAGTCGGTTCAGAATGTCCGCAGCCGGGCGCAAAAAATCGATAAGGCCGTCTTCCTTTTTGAGAATGGGCGCGAGGGTGGCCTGGGCGTGATCTTGCTGACGCGGATAAACGCTACCGGCCTGCAACCCGCGCAGGGTTTCGACAGTCAGGTCCGCTCCCACGGTCGCCAGCCTCGGCGCCAAAGCCTCTGCCGTGTCGTCAGGGGCAATAGGAATTGTCTGCTGCAAGAGAATGTCACCGGTGTCGAGGCCGGCGTCAATCTTCATCGTGGTGACCCCGGTGACAGTTTCGCCCCGCGCAATCGCCCACTGAATAGGCGCAGCGCCGCGATATTTCGGCAGGAGCGAGGCGTGCAGGTTGATGTTGCCGAGAGGAGGAAGATCGAGCATCCACTGCGGAATGATGCGGCCGTAACCGACCACAATGATGGCGTTGGGCTTGAGGGCGGTGAGTTGGGCGCGGAAAGCGCCGTTGTTCTTGATGCTTTCAGGCTGGGCGATCGAGACTCCCAACTGCAAGGCTCGCTGCTTAATTGGAGAGGGAACGAGTTCGAGGCCACGGCCTTTGCGCCGGTCCGGTTGCGTGACCACGAGCTGGACGTGGAATCCAGTTTCCACCAGGCGGTCGAGTGTGGGCACTGCGAAATGAGGCGTGCCGCAGAAAACGAGATTGAGGGATTGAATCATTGACACATTGAATCATTGATTCATTGACTCAATCTTTCAATGACTCAATCTTCTACCATTCTCCCGCTTTGACCAGCTTGCGAATTTTGCGCTTGATCAGGTCGCGTTTGAGGGCACTGATGTGGCTGATATACAGCTTGCCGTTGAGGTGATCGGTTTCGTGCTGAAACGCACGGGCCAGCAATTCGTCGCCGGTCTTCTCGAAAACCTGTCCGGTCAAATCCTGGGCGCGGACGGTAACCACTTTGGCGCGATTCACGTTTTCGCGGAAGTCAGGGATGCTGAGACATCCTTCGCTTTGCGTGTGGCGGCCTTCCTTGTGAATAATCTCAGGGTTGATGAGAACTATTTTAGCGTCAGGGTCCTCTTTGAAAGTGACGTCAACGACGGCGATGCGGCGCGAGATGCCGATCTGCGGCGCTGCCAGGCCCACACCGCGGGCGGCGTACATTGACTCGAACATTTCATCGACGAGATTCTTCAGTTCTTCGTCGAAGACCGTGACTTTCTCGGCTGGCTTCTCGAGGACGGAGATTTCCGAACTTTACGATGGGATAGATCATCAATAGTTTTTCAGTTGCAAGCAGTAACCCTGGAAATTGCGCAAGGTTTCTCCCATGGAGTCGCCACCGAATTTGTCGAGCGCGCAGCGGGCCAGAGTAAGCGCGACCATAGCCTCAGCTCCGACTCCAGCGGCCGGGACTACACAAACATCGGAGCGCTCATAGGCGGCGCTGACGGGTTGGCGCGTGGAAAAATCGACCGATTTTAACGGGCGGCGCAACGTGGAGATGGGCTTCAAGTAGCCGCGCACGCGGATCTCTTCTCCATTGGAAACACCGCCTTCAATTCCTCCGGCGTTGTTGCGAGTGCGAGTGAACCCGGTACGGTTCTCCGGCTTGCCGTAGCTGATTTCATCGTGCACGGCAGATCCCGGAGAAGCGGCGGCTGTAACACCGGAGCCGATCTCAACCGCCTTCACCGCTTGCAACGACATGACGGCAGCGGCAAGCAAAGCGTCCAGGCGCTCGTCCCACTGCGCGTAAGTGCCCAGGCCGGGGGAAACTCCGCGGGCAACCACCTCGAAGACTCCACCAAGCGAATCGCCGGTCTTGAGGACTTTGTCGACTTCGTCTTTCATGCGCTGCTCAGTTTCTTTCTCGGCACAATTCAGCAAGATTTCTTCCTGACTGTAAAGACCCTGGATCTGTTCCCAAGGAACTTCCTGTTGCATGGCCACGTTGCCAACGGCGACGACGTGGCTGAGTACTTCGACGCCGAGTTCGCGCAGGAAGGTTTTGGCCAGGGCGCCGATGGCGACGCGTGCCGCCGATTCGCGGGCTGAGGCACGCTCCAGGACATAGCGCGCTTCTGGGAAATTGTATTTCAGAGCGCCCGCCAGGTCGGCGTGTCCGGGCCGCGGAGAGGCAACCCGCTTGTGGCGGGCAGGGTCGCCTTCGCCGACGGGCAGGGATTCCTGCCAGTTTTTCCAATCCTTATTTTCGAGTTGAATGGAAATGGGGGAGCCTATGGTCCTGCCGTGACGGACACCGGATAGGATGTGAGCGGTGTCACGTTCAATCTTCATGCGGCCGCCGCGGCCAAAGCCCTGCTGCCGGCGCCAGAGTTCGCGGTCGAGAAAGGCCTGCTCCACTCGCAGCCCGGCGGGCAAGCCTGAAAGGAACGCGACCAAAGCTTCCCCGTGAGACTCTCCGGCCGTGAAGTAGCGCAGCATAAGTTGCTCGATTTTACCTGATGCAGCGTCCATCCGGAGTTTCCGGATGGAGAAAGAAGTTGCGGGCGCGGACGAGTCGCAAGAAAAGGCGCCCCTCGGAAGATTTTCACGTGCGCAGGAGCCCACTACCCAGGAGCGCGAATGATTGCTACAATGACTCAACAGTCATATTCTTTCGCAGTTGTGGGGTCTGCCCACCAGTCGCCGTAGTTTCGCTAATCTCTGGCCAAACAAGGGAGGAACTGTGTGCCCCCACGCACAGATCTCAGGGAAGTAGTTTTTTCCGGTAGGAAGATCCGCTGTTTGCTCGTGCACGACCATGTTCTGTTGCGGCAAGGTCTGCGGCGTTTGCTGCAGGACGAGCCTGACATTGACGTGGTTGGCGAAGCCGGCAACGCGGCGGAGTGCCTGCGCAAACTTTATGAGTTCCGGCCGGATGTGTTGGTCGCAGATGCGGGAACGTTCGAGTTGCCTGCGCCCGAAGCAGAGCTTCTTGTGGCACGGGAGTCTTCCCATACCGAAATAGTGTTCCTGAGCATGCAGGAACAAGCCATTTCTCCGTTTGGTGGCTCGCAGGCCGCAACGGCAGCCTGCACGGTGCGGCGGACTTCCGCGGAAGAGCTGGTGGAGATGGTCCGGAACTCGTGCGGCGGCATTGCAACGAACCGCATCGCAACAAACCAAATCCCGATAAACCATATTACGACAGACCATACTCCGACAAACCAGCAGGAGACGTCCGCGCGACGTGCCGTGCAGCGCTCCAACGAAACACTGTTTCCACAGGAACGCGCTCTCACCGCGCGCGAACGAGAAGTACTAAAACTTCTGGCAGAGGGAAAAACGGTGCGCGTGGCGGCAACCGTTCTGGGCGTGAGCAGCAAGACTGTGGACGCACATAAGTTCAATCTGATGCGGAAGCTTGGCATCCACAACAAGGCCGAACTGGTCATGTGGGCGATTCGGGAAAAAGTCGTGAAGCTTCCGGCTAACTTCTAGAATCACGGATNNTCCGGTTCGCGCCGATGGACGGTTGACCCAAACTGTGGCCAGGCCGAGCGACTGCGCCGGAAGCACGTCGTGGTAGAGGCTCTGGCCCACGTGCAGAACACGGTGGGCGGGAACACCGATGCGGCTCAACGCAAGTTCGAAAATCTTCAACGACGGCTTGTAGGCTCCTGCCTGTTGGGCCGTAATGACCTGGGCAAATTCCACGCCAAGCTGAGGCTGTGTCGCGGCGAACAGGTCGTCGTCCACGTTGGAAACGATCGCCAAGCGAAAGTGGTTCTGTAGTTCGCAGAGCGCACTTACCGTGTCGGGCCATGGCTTCCAAAGCGGCAGGGACTCAGGCAGCGAATGGGTTTCCTGGTCCGTGGGCGCGAATCCAAGCTGTTCTCCGAACTGCTCCACCACAGACTGAAGAACTTCGCGATAGCGACGATACTCTCCCTGCTCGGCGCGGGCTTCGAATTCGCCGTAGAGCTGCAGGATCGTGGCATCGCTCGTGTCCTTGCCGTGGACCGCAAGGATGCGGTGCAGACAGCGGAGAATACCATCCTCCCAATTAATGAGAGTACCGTAACAATCAAAGGTGAAAATCTCGAAGCGGTTGAAGTCGAGCATGGTCGATGGCTTATCTCTCAAGCACAGAAGCTAAGATTTAAAGCCGGGCAGTATCGGAGTTTCCTCGCTGGATTCGCTGGTGGGCTCCGCCTCGCCCTCAGCCTCAGCGGCAGAGCAAGAATCTTCGTGAGCAGGAAGGGCTTTGGGCATAAGAAACTTTGCGCTATTCAGCAGCGGGCGGCCGAGGGAAGCGTTGTAGCTGGTCCAAGGGCTCTCCAGGTCGGCCTCGCGCTCGAAGTGGGCGCGCATGGCCTCCATCTTGGAATCCAGGTCGTCCATGTAGTGGAGCAGGAGTGCTTCAGGAAACATAGGCAACTTGGGTGAGCCGAATTCGTACTCGCCATGGTGGCTGATGATGAGGTGCTCCAGCAGCGTCTTGAGGTCGAGGGGAAAGTCTGGGACCAGCGCGAGTTTCGCCTGCAACATCTCAAGTTCAATGATCATGTGCCCGAGAAGCTGGCCGCGCGTGGTGTAGGAAAACGAGCGATTGTAGGCAAGCTCGTGAATCTTGCCGATGTCGTGAAGAAATACGCCAGTCAACAGCAGATCGCGATTCACCTGAGGATAGTTTCTGCACACCAGGTCGCAAGAACGAAAAAGCGAGACTACGTGATCGAGCAGGCCACCGATACAGGCGTGATGCAGGGTCTTGGCAGCCGGAGCATTGCGGTACGCTGCCGCGATCTCTGGGTCGGACATAAAGGCCTGCACCAGGCACTTGAGATGAAGATTCTGAAACGACGCAACGAAGTCCGTTAACGTTTGCCAGAGCTCATCAATGTTCCTGGTGGTCTTGGGAAGATAGTCCGAGAAATCGATTTCGGTTTCGCCCAGCTTGCGCAGCTTGTGGATGGTGAGCTGAAAACGGTTTCTGTACTTGTTGACCAGGCCTTTGATCTTGAGGAAGTCGTCCTGCTCGAAGGCATTGAGCACTTCTTCCACGTTGTCCCACATCTTGGCTTCGAGTTGCCCGCTGCGGTCGCCTAGGGTAAGAGCGAGATAGGGCTCACCGCTTTTCTTGGGCTTGATCTGCTTGCTGACCACGACGAAGTTGGCGGTGATGATCTTGTTCTCGTGGCGGGTGCAATCGCTGATGTAGAACTCTTTCATTCGCTCCATCAGTGTAAATCAGAAAGCGAGAACGGCGCGAAGCTGAGGTGGGACGCTCGGCCGAAAAGCTGCCAAGCCGGTATGGAGACTGCGCTTCTCTTAGAGAATGCCCAGCTTCTTTTTCTTTTTTAACTTCTTTGAATCGGAGGGCTTTGCGGAGTTGGTCTCAATCGGCTTGGTCTGGTTCGGGCTGGCGCCGGAATCGATGTAACCCTCCTTGTAGTCGATATAGGCGTCTTCGCGCAGCTTGGCCAGATAGACGCGGAGCGCGGGCTGCAGCCTCTGCATATACAGAGCCTCCTGGACGCGACCCTCGATATCCTTCAGCGGCGGAATTCCCGCCATCTGGTGGCTGGTAACCTTCAAGATGACATAGCCCTGCTTGGTACGGATCACGTCGCTAACTTCGCCAGACTTCATGGCGAACGTCTTATCTTCAAGCTCCTTGGCGAGCGTGCCGCGCTTGAACGCACCAAGATCGCCGCCCTGCGAAGCCGAGGGACCGTCGGAATCCTTCTTCGCCATATCTTCAAAGCTGGCTCCAGCTTGAATCTGTTTGAGCAGATCATTGGCCTTGGCTTCGGCCGCTGCCAGAGCCGCAGCCTCGTCAGCCTGTGTGGCGGGGTCGGAGGCGGCGGAGGAATCGGCAGCGCTGTTCTGGGCTGGAGCGACGGCGGACTTATCGGCTGCCGGCTTCTTTGGAGCGACCAGAATCTCGCTCAGTTTTATCGACTCGGGCTGCTCCATCTCATTCTTGTGCTCGTTGTAAAACTGCTGCTCGTCCTCTTTGGTGATGCTGAGGCGCTGGCCGACTTCTTCGCCGATCACTTTTCGGGTGATGATCTGATTACGCATGTTCTGCTTGAAGTCTTCATAAGAAATGCCCTGGGCGGTGGCGGCTTTTTCCAGCTCTTCCATCGTATCCAGCTTCATGTCCTTGCGCATCTGGTCGAGTTGCTTGATGAGATCGGTATCGCCGGTGATGTCGAGGTCCTTGCCCTTTTGCAGCAGAAGTTGCTGGTCAATCANNAGCTGGTCCTTGCTGCGTTGGAACTCCGAAAGCGTAATGATCTGGCTGTTCACGCGCGTGACAATTTCTTCGACCACCTGACCCGCAGCGAATACGGGCAGGCAAATCAGAGCAATGAGTATCAGAACCAGTTTCTTCATAGGATTTTCGGTGGGCCGCCAGGCTCCCGGGACTTGCCGGTGGAAGCCTTTCGGGTATTTTACTACTTCCGGCCGGGCACAGGCTGCCTGGATTAATTTGATGCGCTGCGGCGTTTGCCAGGTTGCTGGGGACGCGTGCTAGGCGCTTCGCACAAGAGCGAGGGCGGTCATGTCGTCTGGAGCAAGTGGNNTCGCAGGTAAACTCGCCGACAGTATTCAGAATCGACCCGCAAACCTCCGGAGCGCTCTGCGAAGAATCTGCCTGCAGGCGCTCCTTCACGCGCTCCAGGCCGAATTCCAGGTCTTCGGCTTTGTCATCCTTGCACTTGCCCTCAACCACCCCCCGCGAAACCAGCAGAAGAACCGCGCCTCTCTCCAGAGCAACGGTGGGAGCTTCGCAGGTGGCGTGGGAGAAAAGGCCGAGCGGCAGGCCCGTAGACGCGAGTTCGGTAACGCCGGTGCTGTCGCGGAGGAGTCCAGGAATGTGCCCGGCGTTGGTGTAGCAGAGTGTGCCAAATTTCTCGTGGTAACAGGCGATGAATGCGGGGCAGGAGTGAACGCCCGCCGCTGCTTCCATCAGGCCGCGGTTGAGTCGAATACAGAGCGTGACCATGGCTTCGGATTCGTTGATGTCAGGCGGCGCAAAGAGTTCGGCTCCGAGTGTGTGAAAGATCTTTTGCGCGGCCGAGAGCAGTGCCTCATTGCTGTCGCGACGCCCAGCAATGTCGAGCAGGCCGAACAATATCCGTTCCGGGCTGACACGCAGCGAGTCATAGAAATCTCCAGCTACCCGCTTTCCGTAGGTGGTGGCGGCAATCTCCGCTCCGTCAATCTTCGGAAACTCGCCCGGGACAAGCTCGACGGCTGGTACTGGCTCGGGCACGCGGGACTGGAATAGAGGGCACATTCGACGCGTAGACTAAGAGCCGAAAGTAGCACAAGCGCCGACTGCGGGCAATGGGGTCGAACTCTCTATGCAGAAGGCTTGTGGCTAATCGCCGTACTTGTCGCTGAGATACTTGGCAAGATCGGACTCGAGTTGGCCGTAGTCGGAGTGGATGGTCGCACGCAGAGCAGCCTCGGTAGAACTGCCCTGGCTGAGAAGTTGCAGAATCCGCTGGATGTCGCCCATCCCGTAAGAATCGTTGATGTAGGAAGCTGCAGCCAGCGATTCCGCATAGGCCACGTAAGCTTCTACGCCCGAGAAGCGCATGAAACTTCCTTCCAGCGCATTCAGCGGGATGTTGCGCTGCGACTTGAACAACTGCGCCAGTTGGCGTCCATCGCTGCCCAGAGACTTCGGTTCCAGAAGCTGGGCAATGCCCTCGTGCAGCCAGAGCGGACAACGGCCGGCGGAAATCTGATTGATGAAGGAGTGCGCTAATTCATGCTTCAGCACCCGGGCCAACTCGGGCGTCAGGGAATTGAGGCCGCTAATGGGGATACGGAGTTTACCGTCATTAATGGCTCCCGACCAGGAGGGGGCGCGGGTAACGTCAAAGAAAGCTTGCTCGGTATAGAGCGTCACCAGAATGTTGTCGCGGGGTGGCGTGCCCAGATCACGCACCAGATCGTCGTAATCCGACTCCAGCGCAGCCAGGATTTGCCCACGCAACGCTTCTGAAGTCTGCTTGCCCTCATAGTGCAGAACGAAATGGCTGCTTTCCCGCTGGGCGAAATCGGTCTCGACGTTTTGTTCGCGCTGCGCCTTGTCCAGGTATTGCTGCACGGCGGAATCAGGGCGCAGTTCAAGGGAATGCTTCCAGGAGGCGACGGCATCTTTGGTGTGGTCGGAGGCCTGCTGCGCATAACCCAGCACGGTGTAGGCATCGGGTGACCGGGGCGCGGCGCTCACGGCGCGCTGGGCATAGGTCAGCGCCTGCGAAGCGTTCCCCGTACGCACCAGCAGGGCAGCATAGTAGATAAGGACAGTTGAGTTCTCCGGCTGGAAGCGAAGGGCGCTGTCGAAGTAGCGGCGGGCTTGATCGATGTTACCGTGTTCGAACTCAAACTTGCCGGCAATGAAGTTGGCCGTGGCGCTCAACTCGGCGTTTTTCTTGTCCTCAAGTTTCGAAAGAGCCTCGGGGTCAACCTTGCCATCCTTAACAATTATCTCGGGAAGGTTGCCCTCGTTCGCGAGACTGTCGACGGGCGTGAAAACGGGCAGATCGCCGCCAATCTTGCCGGCGCCGGCCGACGCAGCGTGCGCGGGCATGCCCCCGGCCTCCACGCGGTCGACCGAGCTCTTGGGAATGGCATAACTGTCGTCGCCGATTTCGTATTCGTAGCGGTTGCCGTTTTCGCGGACGTGGTCGGCCAGGATGGTGCGGCCATTCTTCAAGTGGATCGTATCAGCCGATGCCGCCGCGAAGGCGAACATGAGCATCATAGCTGGCAGGATAGTGACACGAAGCCGCATT
>PLKR01000173.1:0-3384 GCA_003140655.1 Acidobacteriaceae bacterium
TGGCCGTCGTCTCTCCAGGAGCCAGGAAATTCCGCCGCCGGATCTCGACCGGCGAAAGCCCCACCACCTGCGCGATCCGATCCATGTGCCGCTCCATTGCGAACAGGCTTTGGGGCGCGCCAAAACCACGAAAGGCACCGTGGGGCGGCGCGTTGGTGGCGACCGCCTTGGCTCGGATTCGAACATTCGGCCAATAGTAGGGACCGCCAGCGTGAATGGCGCCGCGAGAAAGGACTACGGAGGACAATGTGGCGTAGGCCCCGCCATCAATCGTGAACTCGATTTCTCCTCCCAGAATTTTGCCGTCCCTGCTTACGGCCGTGCGGTGGCGCGTTCGCGAGGGATGCCGTTTCGTAGTAGCGGCCATATCTTCTGCGCGGTCATAGATGATCTTCACCGGTCTGCCAGACTTGATCGCCAGGAGTGCGGCGTGGCCCGCGATCATTGATGGATATTCTTCCTTGCCGCCGAAAGCGCCCCCAGTCTCCATCTGTACGACGCGAACTTTTTCCACAGGCAGGCTGCACAGCGCCATCAGAGCCTTGTGCACATAGTAAGGACACTGCAAAGAACCCCACACCGTGATGCCCCGCTGCGCATCAAAGGCGGCGATCATTCCGTTATTTTCTATGTAGAGCTGTTCTTGTGCGCCGGTCGAATATTCGCCTTCGACAATGTAGTCGGCCCTCGACCAGACCCCATCTATGTCGCCCTTATCGATGATGTAGGTCTTGAAAATGTTGTCCGCTCCCCAAACGATTTCGGAGCAGCGCTCGCTTTCTTCAATTGTGAATACCGCCGGGAGAGGATCGTACTCAATCGATACCGCCTCAACCGCTTTCCGGAGAGCGCGGCGATCCGGGTGGGCTAACAACAGAATGGGTTCCTCGGGATGGTTCACGAATTCACTCGCCAGACACGGTTGATCGTCTCCGATGAGCGCGATGCAATTCTTCCCGGGAATATCCTTCGCAGATACGATCACAAACTCGTTCCAGGCAATGCCGGGGTTGAACGTGATCTTTTTGATTCTGCCGCGGGGAATCTGGCTGCGAACCGTCGCGCCATAGAGCATATCCGGCAAGAGCATGTCGTCGACATACCGAGCTTTTCCGGTTACCTTCTCGCGGCCTTCCTTGCGCGGAACCGCCGTGCCGACGATGCGCTCATGGTTCATGATTCAACGTTGCTCCGGGCGTGATCTCGTTTACGCGCGGATGGGATAGTGTATACGACAATCCAAACGCATTGACTCGATCCAGGAGACCAGGAATCGATCAACCCGTAAGCTCGATTACTTTGCGCTTGTGGGGTGCGTGGCCCGGAACTCCCGTCCGGCGGGCTTTCCAGGAAACTCGCCCTCCAAGAACACAGGCTTCCCTCTCAGATAAGTGGCCTGGACAAGACCACGAAGCGTCTCTCCCATGTATGGAGAAAGAGGATGGCGGTAATGCAGCCGTTCTTCTGTCACCACAAACTCATCCTCCGGATCGAAAACCACGAAGTCCGCATCGAACCCCGGCGCAATGCGTCCCTTGCGCGTCTGGCAGCCCGCGAGCCGCGCCGGCGCCTCGGCCATCCAGCGCGCAAGATCCGACAGCGTAAATCCCCGGCTGCTGGCCTCGGTCCACATCACCGGCAGAGCCACCGAGAGATTTGATATACCGCCCCAGGCCGTTCTGAAGTCGCCTTCGTCTAGCCTCTTCATTGCCGGCTGGCACGGAGAATGATCCGTGACCAGCAGATCAATCACGCCGTCCTTCAGCCCCTGCCAGAGTCTTTCGCGATTTTCCCGGCTGCGAATCGGCGGTGCGCACTTGCACACCGTTGCTCCGTCTTCGATTGTCTCGGAGGTCAGATGCAAATAGTGCGGGCAGGTTTCTACGCTCACTGCAAGTCCTTGGGAACGCGCGATTTTCAACTCTTGCAGTGCTGCGCTGGCCGAGAGATGGACGATGTGCAGGCGAAACCCGTACTCGCGGCACAACGATAAGAGCAACCGGATCGCGGCCAATTCTGCTTCTTCCGGACGCGATTGAAGATAGGTCGAATAGCGTCTCCAATCGGCATTGGCCAGATTTTCTGTGGCCGCATCGATCGGTCCAGGCAGTTCCGCATGCACCAGCAGCGGCAAACCGGTTCGCGCGACAGCAGGCAACGCCGCTCGAAGTTGCTGCTCCGTTACCATCGTGAAGCCATCGATGCCAGGATGAATGAGAAAGCATTTGAAGCCGGGCACGCCCGCTGCGGCGAGGGCTTCGATGTCGCCCTGATTGTCCTGGACCACTCCGCCCCAGGCCGCCCAGTCGATGCGGCATCGGCCCTGGGCCGCCGCACGCTTCACCTCCAAGGCCGCGACAGCGGTCGTCGCCGGCAGACAGTTCAGAGGCATGTCCACTAGAAATGTATAGCCCCCCGCCGCGGCAGCGCGCGTCGCCGTATCGAACCCTTCCCATTCCGCGCGCCCGGGATCGTTGATGTGCACATGGGAGTCCACCAGCCCGGGAAGAATCGCCGCTCCGCCGAAATCACGCGTGTCAGCATGCCTGGGTAGTTGATCGGGAGAAACAACAGCCTGGATCGTTTCTCCTTCTACGAGAATCGCCGCCGGCCGGATTCCTTCCGGTGTGACGACCCGACGCGATTGAAAAGCTTGCAACTCCAAGCATTCACTCCTGACAGGAACTTGAAACCGGGAGATCAAAAGAACATTTTACGAACTCCCGGCTCCCAGCTTATACTCCCTTTTTCAGCGAAGCGGCTGCGAAAGAGTCCATGTCGACTAACGTGCTCGCGGATTCGCCGATTGCAGGCGTGGGCATACTGTTGCCGATCACGCGTTAACAGAGCAACCACATGGACAATCCTTTCATGGCGCGCACCATCCAGCTCTCGATTGAGAATGTCCACTCCGGACGCGGCGGCCCCTTCGGCGCGGTGATCGTGAAAGACGGCGCCGTTATTGCCGAAGGCGCGAACCAGGTCACCTCAAGCAAAGATCCGACCGCGCACGCCGAAATACTTGCCATCCGTGCGGCCTGTGCAAAACTCGGCGTGTTCGAACTGCCAGGCTGCGAGATTTACACTTCCTGCGAACCNNCGCCGCGGACGCATCCAGGATCGGCTTTGACGATTCGCTGATCTACCGCGAGATCGCGCAGCCGCTTACGCGTCGCTCCATCCCCATGGTTCAGATGATGCGGGAGCAAGCGCTGGCAGCCTTTCGCGCATGGGAAGAGAAACCCAACAAGATCGTCTACTGAGGAACGATTTGATCGATCGCTACTTCAAGCTCGCCGAGAACCACACTACTGTGAAGCAAGAGATGCTCGGCGGACTCACTACGTTCGTCACCATGGCATACATCGTCGTGGTGAACCCCCA
>PLKR01000173.1:3439-5219 GCA_003140655.1 Acidobacteriaceae bacterium
GTTCCCTGGCGAACGGCGCTCGCTGTTGTCTTCTGCTCTGGTGTCCTCTTCCTGGTTCTCACCGTGACTCGGGTTCGCGAGCAGATTGTGAACGGCATGCCCGATTGCCTGAAGCATTCGACTGCGGCAGGAATCGGAATGTTCATCGCGTTCGTCGGCCTGCGGAATGCAAAGCTCGTGGTTGCCAATGCCGCCACCTTTGTCGGCCTCGGCAGCTTCTCCGACAAGGAAGTGCAGACGGCCTGTTTCGGCCTTGTCCTCACGTTGATCCTGATGTCGCGAAAGTTTCATGGCGCAATCTTGCTTGGCATCTTGGGCACTGCTCTTCTCGGAATTCTCCGCGGTGTCACGAATTGGCCCACGGCAATTTTCTCCATGCCCCACCCGTCGTCCACGTTCCTGCAACTGGATTTTCGCGGCTTGCGCCATCTTGGCCTGCTCGAAATCGCGTTCGCGTTCCTGTTCGTGGATCTGTTCGACAACGTTGGCACGCTCGTGGGAGTTTGCGAGCAAGGCGGCTTCATCAAGAACGGCAAGATTCCGCGCGTCGGGCGGGTGCTGCTGGCGGATGCCGTAGGCACCGTGTTCGGCGCATTGACGGGCACGTCCACCGTCACCAGCTACATTGAAAGCGCCGCCGGAGTCGCGGCCGGCGCCCGCACCGGCCTGAGCAATATCGCCGTGGCTGCGCTGTTCCTGCTCGCGGCGTTTTGCTCACCGTTGGCCACGGCAATTCCGGGTTATGCCACCGCCCCAGCTCTGATTCTGGTGGGCGTATTGATGTCGGAATCCATCGCACAGATTCAGTGGCGGGAGTTCAGCGAAGCCGTGCCAGCTTTCATCACGATTCTAGCCACACCGCTCACGTTCAGCATCGCCACCGGCCTCAGCCTCGGCCTGATTTCCTATACGGTGGTAAAGGTCGCGGCAGGAAAATTTCGCGAGATCAACACGCTGGTATGGATTCTCACTGTTCTCTTTATCCTGCGCTATGTCTATCTTGCGGTCGCCTAGCTCCGTAACAGTCGTCAGTCACTTGAGACTCTCCACGTAGGCGATCAACGCCTTCAAATCATCCGGAGGAAGATCGATTGGCGGCATGCCGCCCGCGGTCATTTTCGCCGTGGGATGCTTGAACAGTTCGGCTAACTGGTCAGGCGAGAATTTTGCGCTTATACCGACAAGCGGCGGGGCCGCGGCCGTGCCCACTCCGCCATCACCGTGGCAGGCATTGCACGATTGCCTTTCGAAGATGGTTTTTCCTTTCGCGGCTAGCGGATCCGCGAGCGTCACATTTGCCTCAGCCAGGGACGCGGAAGAAAGCTCCGGCTCAAATGGCTTCTTTGCATATTCGTCTTCGTCGGTCTTCTGCTTCGCCAGTTGCTGGGCCACTCCAGGATCGTGCCGATCCAAGTACTGGCTGCGGAGACCGAGGCCCACCAGCCAAAATACAACGAAGGCATACGCTGCCATCGCTACCGGCCGCTTCCACGGCCGCCGTTCGATGCTGCGATCAAGAAAAGGAAGCGCAACGATCGCTAGAGCAAGAAGAGTTGGAATAACAAGCACGCCCACAATCGCGGCCGACCCATGCCAGTACTTCAGCCATTGAAATATGGGCAGGTAATACCATTCCGGCCGCGGTACGTACTGCGTATCCGCCGGGTTGGCTGGCGGCCCCAGTTGCATGGGGACGAAAAAGCAAAGCAAACCGAGCCCTACAATCAGCAGCGCCGTCAGCGAAAGATCCATCAGCACTTGGCGGGGGTAGAAGAGTTCT
>PLKR01000281.1:0-336 GCA_003140655.1 Acidobacteriaceae bacterium
AAACGCAAACCGCAGTAGGGCCGACTCCCGGATTGTCAGCTAACCGGAAGCTATCCAGAAACGGGCTTGGAGGAAATCAACGGCAATCTCCTCGGAGCCAACTTCTGGCCCGGAAATAGCTTCCCACTCGCCCGTTATCGGCTGGAACCCGGCGTCAGACTATGTGGCAGACAAGAACGCACGCGACGCGATCGGCGGTCAGTGGTCTGTGTAGCTTCTCGGCTCGAATATCTCGCTCAAGTAATCACGGCTGCCTGGGATTCGCTCCAGGTGCGGGTAACGGACGCCCCCAGAATATTGAATTTGGTGGGCTTCGACTGAGTTAAAGTTGCGAAC
>PLKR01000281.1:373-26391 GCA_003140655.1 Acidobacteriaceae bacterium
TCGAAAATTGTACCGTCCTTCTTCACGGACATGCCGATGGAATACTCGCCGTTATAGCTAAAAGGAAGAAGGTCAGAATAGAAAGGCTCGTTGTTGGGGGTTGAGTTGTATATGAGGCGCCAGCCCGCCGCCTCAAGACCGTCGGTCGGCGGCTTATTGTTTACCTGATAGACGCGCGTCTCAAAGAAGGTGTGCCAGTCAAACGGACAGATTGCCGATAATGACGCTTCCACGTCTTCCCGCGTGTAGGGCACGACGATCGGATCGGTGTCGCGCTGGCCGAGAAAACTCCGCAAGAAGTCATCGAGCGACAGGCGGTCCTGGGTTTGTTCGCGGATGATGGTATCGGCGCGAAGCCAGATAAGGGCGCCTTCATCGTAGTAATCCTGTCCGCGGCGCAGCGAATACCATCCAACGTCGAACGCACGCAAAACCCAGTCTTCCGTCGCCGTGTCAACGAGAGGGGTTGAAGCGCGACCAGGTTCGGCAGAAAGATCCGCCGCTGTTCGCCCGAGATAGTCGCGCATGTAGGCTGCGTCATTGAAGCCTGCGCGCGTGGCGAGCAGCATCCCGATATATTGGTTTAGACCCTCATAGACCCACAGTAGCGATGTTCGCTCCGGTCCCTGATAGTCGGGCTTTGAGTAGAGCTCTCCCGGACGCCGGTATTTGCCGTCCCAAGAATGGGATTGCTCATGCGCAAGAAGTGGCCAGCCGAATTTTTGCAGTTGATCTTTCTTTGAAAGTCCGGCGTCGCCGATGGCGTTGTATGGCGAATCCTCGTGCTCGAGCCCGTCGAACGGCCGGCCCTCACTTTGCGACACGAGAATGTGCAGGGTCCGCCAGTGCCGGAAGCCAAACATCGAGCGATCCTGATCCACCAGCTTCCCAAAGAGAGCGAACGCGTTAGCGTCATCGGCTTTGTCGATCGCGGCCTGGCTGTCGCCTGTGATGTCGAGCTCCGCTGGCCAATCCGACTTCAGGGACACGGCGCGGAAGAACTCGCTGGCTAGCACCGGCGAATCGATCAGCCGTTCGAGAGAAACTGGAGCAAAATTCACGCGTGGACCCTTCTGACTGGTAACGTGCAGGCTGCTACCCTGTTTCCAGTTTGCTGGCAGAAGAATCGATGGTTCTATCATCAACTCTCGCTTGTCGATATTGCGCGGGTACAACACGGTGGTATTCCATGCCAGCAAGAGTTGATGATCGGAGACAGTGTTTTCCAGCAACGCATCGAAATCAACGGTTATCCGATCGGTGGCAGGCGGAACTTCAACGTGAATCGTAGAGATCTCCTCAGGATCGCGGGTCCAGGGCAGAGTCACGTCTCCTGAACGGATGCGTAGTGCGGCCATTTGTTGAATGGGACCTGTTGGTCCGTGTTCGCCCGGAATCCAGCGTGGATATGACAGGGAGAGCGCGCCGGGTTGCACTCGAATCTCCTCATGCACAAAAGCGATTCGCCGCGCCGCCTGTGTTTCATCAACCACTAGCGCCATAGCTGGCGCGGATGGGTTTTGCGCAAGCGCACCGGTTGCGACGGCAGTCATTGCGAGCACTGCAGGGACGAGACACTTCGGAGAGAGCAGCGTTATCATGGACTTCCTCCCGCAAGCTGAGACTGGTCGAGCCTGTTCGCTGCAGCGGTGCGATGAAAGGGACCGGTGTGTTATGCGCCAGTGCCCGGCTATGCCGTCTGCTCATTTCACGGTGGTTCAGTTTCGTGTGAGATACCAGCGACAACCGCGCGCGCCATTATATATGCCCCAAAGAAGCCATCACCCCCATCCGACGATTCTCCAAGGTTTGTCGGCAACCCGGACGCTATCCAGAAACGGGCTTCTGGGAAATTAACGGGCGACGTCCCCGAAGCCGACTTCTCGGTACCAATCCAGCCAACTTCCCAAAACCCGCTGCTGGATAGCTTCGGACTTTCCGACCATCACGCAGAGTACCATCGCTAGATCCAAGACTCAAAGACCGTCGCTGAAGCCTAGCCACGCACTTCGAAAAAAATACGGCCCCTGTCGATCTCGCGGCCCCTCGCTCGACCTGTAAATAGAAGCGCGAAAGTAAGCCTCAGAAACGAGGATGTGGCAATGCAGCGGACATTCTTCGAACGCACTAAATTAGTCGCAGGAGCAGTTCTCGTCACCCAGGGGATCCTTATTCTGCAGGAGAATCTGTGCCGGACTGCAGTCCAGTTGAGCGACCTCCTCGGCAGAAGTCCTCAGGAAGCTCTAGGCGCGCTACCCAGCATTATCCTGGGTGCTTCCAAGCTTGCGCAGGGTTACGCTGCCGGTCATCAGCAGTTTCTGGAGGGTATTCTTCACAAGATGGCAGTGTCGTCCTGGCCGCTGCTGCTCGTCGTGGTAGGAACGGCATTGTCGCGGATCGAAAAAAAGATTGTGCACTTGTCGATTCGAGCCACCCGTTGTTCGACGTTAAAGTAGAGGCAATCTCAAATTCGCAAGGAAACATGAAAATGCGATGCATCGTGATGGTCGGAGCCACGAAGGAATCTGAGTCGGGAGTTATGCCGAAGCAAGAATTGCTCGCCGAAATGGGCAAGTTCAACGAAGAACTGGTGAAAGCTGGCGTGCTGCTTGCTGCCGAAGGGCTCCAGCCCAGCTTGAAAGGCAAGCGCGTCCGGTTCTCGGGAACGAAACGGGCGGTGATCGACGGGCCCTTCACCGAAACTAAGGAACTAATTGCCGGCTTCTGGCTATGGCAGGTGCGTTCGATGCAAGAAGCGGTCGAATGGGTCAAGCGCTGCCCGAATCCCTTCGAGGGCGAGTCTGAGATTGAGATTCGCCAGGTCTTCGAGGCGGGCGACTTTTGACCCGAGTTAACATCCGAAATGAGGGAGCAGGAGCAGCGCTTGCGCGAGCCGGGCGCTAAGAAATAATCCTCGAGCCNNCCTGAAATAAAGGAGATATGACGATGCGATTCATGATGTTAGTCAAGCATGCCGAGAAGCAAGGGCCTCCACCCAAGGAGTTCATGGACGCTATGGCGATAATCCACGAAGAGGCGGTCAAAGCCGGCACGATTCGCGGGAATGGAGGACTCGCCCCCACTGCGCAGAGCACTAGCGTCCGGCTTTCCGGTGGGCGAATCAAGGTAATCGACGGGCCCTTCACGGAGGCAAAAGAAGTAGTTGGCGGCTACGCCGAGTTCGAGTTGAAGTCGAAGGAGGAGGCGATCGAAGGGGCGGTGCGCTTCATGGAACTTCACAAGAAACACTGGCCGGGATGGGAGGGCGAGACCGAGGTTCGGCAGATCTTCGGGCCGGAGGACTTCGCGCAACTCACAAATGAGCGTTCGCGTATAGCGTAGCAGGGCGCTTCATCGAAAACCTCGGCTTGCGCTGCAGAATCGAAGATGGTGTGATGGGTGGCTGTGGCTACTGACAAAGACACTTATCGCACCGTCGACGCCGTCTGGAGAATTGAATCACCCAGGCTCATTGCCAGCCTCACCCGAATAGTCCGCGACGTCGCCCTTGCCGAGGATCTCGCACAAGACGCTCTGGTTGCCGCGCTTGAGCAGTGGCCGGAGTCAGGCATCCCGGACAACCCGGGAGCCTGGCTCATGGCTACCGCGAAGCATCGCGCGATTGACCACTTCCGCCGAAACACACGGCTCGACCGCAAGCACGAAGAGCTTGGCCGCGACCTTGCTGTGAAAGAGATGACCGTGCCCGATCTGGATTCTGCTCTTGACGACGATATCGGCGACGACCTGCTGCGCCTCGTCTTCATGTCTTGTCATCCCCTGCTCTCAACCGAAGCTCAGGTGGCGCTGACGCTTCGCCTGCTCGGAAGTCTGACGACCGAGGAGATCGCGCGTGCCTTTCTCGTTCCGGAGACAACAATAGCCCAGCGCATCGTCCGGGCAAAACGCGTCCTCGCCGAAAAGCGTGTACCCTTCGAGGTTCCCCGCGGAGCCGAGCTTGGCGCGCGCCTCTCATCGGTGCTCGGCGTCATCTACCTCATCTTCAATGAAGGCTATTCGGCAACCGCCGGTGACGACTGGATGCGGCCGGCGCTCTGCGAGGATGCGCTGCGGCTCGGACGCATCCTGGCGGGTCTCGCACCCCACGAGGCAGAGGTCCACGGCCTGGTCGCACTCATGGAAATTCAGGCTTCGCGTTCCCGGGCGCGCACAGGGCCCTCGGGAGAGCCCATACTGCTTTTCGACCAAAACCGTGCACACTGGGACCAACTCCTCATCCGTCGTGGTCTCGCAGCGCTCACGCGTGTCGGGGAGCTGCGCGCCGCGCGGGGCCCCTACGTATTGCAGGCTGAAATCGCAGCCTGTCACGCGCGAGCGCGCACGCCGGAGGAAACCGACTGGCCTCGTATCGTGACCCTCTACGCGACCCTCGCGCAGGTGACGCCGTCTCCCGTCGTGGAGCTGAATCGTGCCGTGGCGGTCGCGATGGCGTTTGGTCCAGCCTCCGGGCTTGAGCTGGTCGATGCGCTGACAGCTGAACGCTCTCTTGAGAATTACCATCTGTTGCCTAGCGTGCGCGGCGACCTACTCCAAAAACTCGGCCGCGTTGACGAGGCCCGCGTGGAATTCGAGCGCGCGGCATCGCTCACCCGGAATGTCCGCGAGCGGAAACTACTCATTGATCGCGCCCAAGCGTGCGTGGCCGGGTCGGGACCCTCCCAGACATTGTGACGAAAGCGGCGTGTCCTGGCCATTACGTGCCCCACCTCGCGGAACGACGTGCCGTCGAGACTCAAGAAAAACTAGTGCACTCCCGATTGGGCGATACTTTCCCAAAATGTCCCATCGTGTCGCAGGAAAATGGAGTTTCCATCTGTGCGATCGTTTCCGAGTTGTACGTCGCGGGCAATCGCGGTCGCTATTCATATGCCGACTTCTCGTTAGTAATCCGTGATTGTCGGCAACTCGGAAGTAATCGAAAAGAAACTCCATACACCCGGAAAAAAGTCCCTATAACAGTCCCAGATGGTCGGGGTATTTGGCCTGCAACGCGCTGATCAGAAGTTCGAACTCGGGAAGACTTCGCAAACTCGCGAGGCAGGGATCTTTCAGGAAGTAAGGCCAGCAAGCGAAGCCTGTGCTGACGCTCCGCTCCAGCCACTCAAAAGCAGTTTCGCGCCTTCCGGTGAGGGCGAGCGTGCAGGCGATCTGATAGTACGTATGGTGCGAGTGCCCGAAGGATTTGGGGCTCGAACAGGCTCTGGTCACACATTCGATAGCCGCATCTCGGTTCCCCACCAATGCGTGGAGCAGGCCTTGTAAGCTGATGATGAGCGGTTCATTCGGCACGAGCTGCAGCGCTTCCTCCATCAGTCGGTTCGCCTCTTTCCAGTCCCCGGTCATCATCGCAGGGTAGGGAGCAAAATAAAGCGCGTACTTGTTGCTGGGGCTCTCTGTCCGCCAGGCTTGAATCTGCTGACGCGCCAGGTCGTATTCCTGGCTCCAAACATAAACTTGTACGACGCTCGGGCTAACCGCCTTCCGGGGTTGAAAAGGCCGTCCCCTTTCAAACATCGCACGCGAGTGATCGAGCAGGCCGATATGTGCCAGGATGCTGCCCAAACGGTTGTAGGCATGAGGCAGATTGTTCTGCAGAGCCAGAGCCCGCTTGAGATCGGCAATCGCCTCCAGATGCTGGAAGTTTTTCGACGGTCCCCAGAGCAGAAACGCGCGCGCGACGTGGCCTTCGGGAAGACGCGCGTCAATTTCGAGCGCCCGCCGGCAGTGGAATTCGGCTTTCTCCAGCCACACGCTGGCCGGGTCGAATTCGAAATGACGGGTTGTGCATGCGAACGAGAGGGTCGCGTGAGCGAGGGCAAACATGGGATCGCGAGTCACCGCATTGGTGAGATGGTGGCTCGCTTGATCCATCATCGACGCGTCGCCAGACGCCGTGATCCGATAGCCGCGCATGAATTCCGCGTAGGCCATCGGATCCCTGCTATAGCGGGGGCGCTGCTCGACGGTCGCCGGACTGTAGGGCCGGTTCAGCGCGTGGCTGATCTGCTTCGCAATATCGCCTTCGAGACCCGCAAGGCGATCCATGTCGATGTCACACTTCTTCGTGAAGCTGGGACGCTGCAGGTAGGTGTCGAGCATCTCCAGGGAAAGACGCCACTGCCCTTTTGACAACTGCAAGGCGCCGTGTACAACAAATCGCACCCCTAGTCGAGAGGCGATTTCCGAAGTTGTTAATTCAAGAGGCAGGTTCAGGACAGCCGAAGTAGGCAGCACGTCCACGCCCGATAGATTGCCGAGGAGCGAGGCGAGCCCGTCCGCGAACCCGAGACCCAAGCCTTGGTCGTCCGCCGCTTTCTCCAGCAGCAACAGTGGCAACACAGCGATAGAAGATCTCTCACCCAAGTCGCTCCCATCTTTCCGGGCGTCAGTGCGCACAAAGTTTCGTCCAAGATCGGAGGGCGGATATTTCGCATCGATCACCCGAACCGGGCCGACGAAGCGATATCCTTTGCCGACTACGGTTTCAAGAAAGCGCGGCTTATCGGCGTTGTCACCGAGCGCGGTGCGAAGCTTCCGCACAATGTTGTTGACGTTCTTCTCGGTATCGATAAACAGGTCGGAGCGCCACAGCTTCTTGACGATGTCCTCCCGGTATACCATCTGCTCGCGGCGCTCAAGCAGAAAGATCAGCAAGTCCATGGGTTTCTTCTCGATCCTGATACGGCGTCCGGATCGCCGCAGTTCGTAGCGCCCCAAGTCGACTTCGACTTCGCCGGTGCTCTGCTTTGAATGCCCCATGGAGAACTCTTGGCCAGCATTATCCAATAAAACTCAATAACTTGCGACGATATAAGAAAAATATCCAAAGGCGATACCCGCTGCATTGTGAAGCGCTCCACCCCACGAGATCATGCCCCATCAAGAATCTCGGAGGAGACTCTCATGAAAAGAAAGCTGTTCATCACCTTATCAATCGTCGCGATGTTGTGCATCGCAGGCCAGTTCTTCACCACTGCCGCACATTCCGGCGCTCATGACAAGAACGCATTCACCCCGGAAACAATTCCGTGGGGTCCGCCACCGCCTTTCGTTGCCCCGGGCGCGCAACTCGCCGTAATCGAAGGCAATCCTGCCGCTTCCGCCGGCGACTATACCGTCCGCCTGAAAATGCCAGACGGTTACCGGATTGCACCCCACTGGCATCCCCAGCGCGAAAACGTCACGGTCATCTCAGGGACGTTCAAGGTCGGTATGGGAGACACGTTCGACAAGGACAAGATGGGATCATTCCCCGCCGGCAGCTTCGCCTATCTCGATCCCGACATGCATCACTACGCGATGGCTTCCGGCGAAGTCATCGTGCAGGTCCACGGCAGCGCGCCCTTGCAGTTTAACTATGTCAATCCCGCAGACGACCCGAGCAAGAAGTAAATCCTTGGCTCTTTGAATCGATTTGGAGGAACACATGACTGTGGATACGAAAAGGCTGGAGCAATTCTTAGGACAGTTTGTGAACGATCTGGGAGCCACCGTTCACGCCGGTATGGTCGTGATCGGAGACCGTCTTGGACTCTACAAGGCCCTCGCGGCCGGACCGCTCAGCGCTCCGGAACTGGCTGCCATAACCCGCACGGATGAGCGCTACGTGCGTGAGTGGCTGGCTTCTCAGGCGGCGGGCGGTTATATCACGTATAACCCACAAACCCACAAATTCGGAATGACCGAAGAGCAGGCGCTCACCCTGGCGAATGAAGATGGCCCGGCTTACTTGCCCGGAGCTTTTGAACTTGCGCTGGGATCGCTGGCCGCCGTCCCGCGCATCACAGAGGCATTCCGATCGGGCGCCGGGATGGGCTGGGGCGAGCACGAGGACCGGGTGTTTCACGGATGTGAGAAGTTCTTCCGTCCGGGCTACGCCGCGAATCTGGTCAGCTCCTGGATTCCTGCTCTCGATGGGGTCCAGGACAAACTCGCGCGCGGAGCGAAGGTCGCCGACGTCGGCTGCGGGAAAGGCTCTTCCACCATCCTGATGGCGAAAGCCTTCCCCAAGTCCCACATCTNNGATTACGACTTCGTGGCGGTCTTCGACTGCCTCCACGACATGGGAGACCCGGTGGGTGCTGCTGCGCATGTCCGCGCAGCCTTGACCGAAGATGGTTCGTGGATGATCGTCGAGCCCTTTGCCAATGACGACCTTCAGGACAATCTGAACCCGGTGGGCCGCGTCTACTATTCGTTCTCGACTTTGCTGTGCACGCCCTGTTCCCGATCGCAGGAGGTGGGGATGTGTCTGGGCGCTCAGGCTGGCGAGAAGCAAATGCAGAAAGTCGTCACTTCTGCCGGGTTCAGCCGCTTCCGGCGGGCCACGCAGACACCGTTCAATTTGGTCTATGAGGCTAGGCCATAACCGGGACAGACCGTCAATTGGAATCCGCTTACAGATGTTAAACAAAGGACATGGCAGAGCACAGTTGGCATTCTTAGTCCTTTGTAAGTAGTTGTAGGCAAAGCTACTGATTTCCGAAATCACTTTGCGATCAGCCGCAATTCGATACCGACTTGTTGGACAGGCGATTTATCAATAGTTGAGCAGGCCCGAAGAGTTGAGAAATCAGGGTTGTGCTGTCGGTTGGGCGTGTTCCATTAGGATTCTCCCGATCTGCTCGGCGTTCATCGGAAAATGTTGGTTCGGGTCGGAGGCGGCCTTAGCCGACGTGCCCTTGATGCCAATGTAAACGCCATTGTAAGCTTCATCGCCGAGGTTCTCGACTCTGTGCTTGTGGGGCGGGAACCATCGAGCCTCTCCCGCCTTGGCGTAAACTTCAGTGACCTTACCATTCTGGTCAGTAAACCTGAGGTGCCCTCCCGTCACACTGACGGAAACGCCACCGGGATGGTCGTGCATCTCTGACCTCTCGTGGGGACCATAGTGGACATCGACAACCTGCACCCAGTCATTCTCGAAGTGCAGTTTGTAATGCTTGGGTTCTACCTTGGTGGGGTCTTGGGCCGTAGCGGAATTCACCGCCAGACACGCAACGACCGCCGCGCAGAAAAGTCTGCACAACATGGTGCGAGCCTCCTGACCTAAGGGTCAAAGTCTCAAATAATTATAAGGTCTTTGACCTGTAGTTCCATTAGAATTGGCGAATACTCCGGTTAAGCCCGCCGCGCCAGCCGACTCCAGCCTCCTGAGAGCTCGTCATAAAACGCTTTCGAGCAGGCGAGGGGCCAACCCATCTCAGCAATCGTTGAATCGCGGCTTCGTTTGCGAATCTTATTAGATGAAGTTAAGGTGATAGGTATGCGCGCGCGAACAACGGTACGAATCTCTTTGATCGTATTGGCGACCATCGGGTTGCTGGCAATAGTGGCGTCCGGTGCGGACTACAAGGTTGTTGACACGTGGAAGCTGGGCGGTGACGGCGGATGGGACTACCTGATCGCCGATAGCGATGGGCATCGCCTGTTTATTGCGCGAGGCACGCGAGTGATGGTGGTCGACACCGAGTCGGGCAAGCAAGTTGGCGAGATTCCGGAAACGCCGGGCGTGCACGGGATCGCGCTGGATTACGAAATCGGTCGTGGATTCACGAGCAACGGCCGCGAGGATACCGTGAGCGTCTTCGATCTGAAGTCGCTGGCGGTCGAGAAGAAGATCAAGGTAGGCAGTGGACCCGACGCGATTCTCTACGACCCGTTCTCGAAGCGCGTATTCACTTTCAACGGCAAAGGCCATGACAGAACCGCGACCGCCGTGGATGCGTCCAAGGGCGAGGTCGTGGGCAGGATCGAACTGGGCGGCAAGCCGGAGTTTGCCGTCACCGATGAAAAGGGCACGGTGTTCGTGAATATCGAAGACACCTCGGAGTTGGTGGCGTTTGATCCGCAGAAGCTCGCAGTGAAGTCGCGGTGGAAGCTCACGGACTGCGAAGAACCGACGGGATTGTCGATTGACAGGAAAGACCGGCGTCTGTTTGCGGGCTGCGGGAATAAGAAGATGGCAGTGGTGGATGCAGACAGCGGGAAAGTTGTGGCGAGTCCCGCCATCGGGGAGGGATGTGACGCCACCGCATTCGATCCCGATCGCGGCCTGGCTTTTGCATCGGCCGGAGACGGCACGATAACGGTAATCAAGAAACAAGGCGGGGACACGTATAGCGTGGTGGAGACGGTTACGACGCAGAGGTCCGCTCGCACCATGACCATCGATTTGAAGACGCATCGGCTCTTCACCGTGGCGGCGAAAGTAGGTCCGCCGCCCGAGAGAAAAATGGAACCGGATTCCTTCGTGGTGCTGATGTTGGAGCCGGGCCGCTAGGATGGGTTCCACGAAATCGCATGAAGTAATCACAGTTGAAGCGGCCGACTCCGCTCGACGGGATATCCGGCTTCTGACCCTAGTCTCCCTCCTTTTTTTGCTGTTCACAGCTGCTAACGCATTTGCCCAGGGCGGACCACCTTACTACACCAATGATCCGGGCACACCGGGCCACCTCAATTGGGAAATCAACGTTGGCTACACGCCCTTCCTCTACAGCGATCAGTCCGTCTCTCACACTCCCGACCTCGACATCAATTTCGGCGTTGGCGAACGGATCCAACTTACTTACGAAAACGCCTGGTTGCGCGTCCACAATCCTTCCAGATCGACCCAGTATGGCCTGGGTCAATCGAATCCCGGTGTTAAGTGGCGATTCTACGACGCCGGGGAGTCCGGTCTATCGATTTCTATTTTTCCCCAACTCTTTCTGAACAACCCCAACGATGCCGTACGCCGCGGGATAACGCCGGCGAGCGAAGCTTTTCTGCTACCCGCAGAATTCTCCAGGAAATTTGGACCGGTTGATGTGGATTACGAAATCGGTTATCAGTTCGTCCACAACGGGCGGGACGGATGGCTCACAGGCCTCGTCATCGGCCACGAGTTCAGTTCAAAACTCGAAGGCGACATGGAGTTCTACAACCAGGGTCCCTTCCGGCTCAGCGAAAATCAGCCCACGATCGACTTTGGCGCTCGCTACAAGGTCCGTCCTCAGATGATCCTTCTCCTTATGGCCGGCCGCAGCCTGGAACCTGCCAGAAGCAATCAATCCTATTTCCTCGGTTATTTCGGTATGCAATTCCTGCTGTCATCCAGATCCCACAAACCCGACTGATCCTATCCCTTCCGCTGTGGTAGTTAACAGTTTTCAGTGAGATACTTCGCCGGAATCCGATTTTTCTGTCCGCAGCTCTTGCAGGATCGCACAAAAGGCAATGCCTGTTTCCTTTTCGCCACCTCACTTAGCGCAGCGGTAGCTGGCGGCCTGTCCCGCGGTCGATCCTATAATCTACAGCCGAGTTCGTGTAACGAATCGATAGGGCTCTAACTCGGTCTGGCTAACTGTTGCCTCAGGGTTTCGGCCTCCAATTCTCCTTCCCAACGCGCGAGGACGATCGTAGCTACCCCGTTCCCGATCATGTTGACCGAGGCCCTGAACATACTGAGGAAGCGGTCGATTCCGAGAATTAGCGCCATACCTGCCACGGGAATGCTTGGGATCACAGAAAGCGTGGCCACGAGCGCGATGAAAGATGCTCCCTGTATGCCGCTGGCCCCCTTGGAGGTGAGAACCGCTACCGAGAGAATGGTAAGTTGCTGGGTCAGAGTAAGATGGGTATTGGTCGCCTGTGCCACGAATAGAGCAGCCATCGTCATGTACAAGCTTGTTCCATCTGTGTTGAAGGTAAAGCCCGTTGGAACGACCAGTCCAACGAGAGACCGGGAGCAACCGAGTCTCTCAAGCTTGGCCATCAGATTCGGGATTGCGATCTCTGATGAACTTACAGCCAATACAAGCAGGATCTCCTCCTTGATGTATGCGAGAAAGCGAAAGATGTTGAAGCTGGCGGCCCAGGCGATGGCTCCCAGAACGATTATGACAAAGAGCACCGAAGTGAGCCAAAAAGTTCCGATCAGCCTGGCAAGCGGGCCGAGCGAAGCCAGGCCGAACTTTCCGACCGTATAGGCCATGGCGCCGAAAGCTCCAATCGGAGCAAATTGCATCAAAATCTTCGTCACCCCGAACACGACACTAGTGAGGGAGTCGACGAGTTCGAGCAGCGGTCTGGCGCGCGCTCCGGCGGCCGACAAAGCAAATCCGAACAGCATGGAAACGAAAACTACTTCGAGAATATCTCCTTTGGCGAAGGCGTCGAACACAGTTGTCGGGATGATGTGCATCAGAAACTCAGTGACGCTTTGCGCTTTTGCCTGGCCGGCGTAATCGGCCACCGCCTTGGCGTCCAGTGTGGCCACGTTTACGTTAAAGCCGCTGCCCGGGCGCACGACGTTGCCCACCAGGAGTCCGATCAGCAGGGCGATAGTGGAGACGACTTCGAAATAAAGCAGCGCCACGCCACCGACGCGGCCAACTTTCCTCAGATTCTCCATGCCGGCGATGCCGGTGACCACCGTACAGAAGATGATCAGGGTGATGATCATCGTGATCAAGCGGATGAACGCATCGCCCAGCGGCTTCATGGCAATAGCGCGGGCCGGGTTCACGTAGCCGAGAACTATTGCCAGGAAAATGGCCACCAGCACCTGCACCCAGAGTTCCCTATAGAGGGGCAGTTTGCTCGATGCCTGTGCGGGGTTCACGGGAGGGGACTGCGCAGATGTAAGGGGTTCCATCGTTCGTCGTCTGTTTTTAACGAGCGCTCTATCTCGCAGGCTCAGGTTCAAGCGTGCGCACCAGCCACGGAATGATCACCTCTTTGAAAATGCGCGGATCGGGCCACACGCCAACTTGCCGCCCCAGATGACCGCCCTCAGGATTGATCCAGGCGGTCTTCGGCACATCGCCCTGATCGAGCAGCAGGTAGATGTCGGAGATCGGTACTTGAGTATCTCGCACTCCGGCAAGAATGAGCATGGGCGACATTGGCTTGCCGAGCAGTCCTTGTTTGACGAGCGACATCCTGGGCAACACTTCCGCCATTTCATCGATTGTTTTCACGTTGTCGAAGATCGCCATCAATGCCGGGACCTGATCGAAAAGATATTCGCGGTTGCCGATCAGAGAATTCATCAGAAAATCTTTTTGAAAGAATTTATCAGCAGGAGGCGACTGGGCGCTCGCTCCCCGTAAGCGGGCATGCTCTACAATGGCCATTTTGGTGGCCCAATACGCGCCCCAGCTTACGCCGTGCATGGCAACCCTGTTTTTATCGATCTCGGGCCTGGTCGCGATGTAGTCGAGCACGCGTGATAGCACGCGCTCGGCGTTCTCGCTGACCTTGATGGGGTTCTGCCCGGTACCCGGGCCATCGACGGCGAGAAAGCCGATGCCGAAAGGCAGGATCGCGCTGAAGCTCTCGGACAAGTCTTCCTTGCGGCTGTCCAGACCATTCACGGCCAGCACGAGCGGCACAGGCCCGTTCGCATTCTTCGGCAAACGCAGGTAGCCGATGATTTCTTTTCCTTCGAAGGGAATCCTCAAGATTTCGAGCGGTGGATCCCAAAAGCGAGCGTGTGCCAGGAAGGCCTCGATCGCTTTTTCGTAGGAGCGTTGCTTGCCCGGAGACGCCGGGATCGGCCAGCGTCCGAAGGAATAAAGCCGCCACGCACGAATGTAGTCGGCATTGGCTTGCACCGGGTCGGTCTTCTCCAGCGACTTCGCTTCGTTCATGTAACGATCGGCCACTCCCATAAAAGCGGCTGCCCACTCGTCCTTGTCGCGGGTATGGATGGAGTTGAAGGCTTCCTTCACGTCGCCGGGATCGAGGCCGATGAGCGGGTACTGTCCGACCTCGGCGCGGTGGATAGCCTCAGTCTTGATCTCATCGATGGTGCGCTCGGCGCGCTGCTGCGAGAAGCAAGGAACGGTCACTAGGATCAGAGCCAATACGATTGCCGATGATCTTGCTAAGAAGAGAGTGGATCCAGCAGGATGGCGGTTATTCTCTAGCACCGTCGACACAAGATAATTCCTTTCAGTCTGCAAAAAGATGCGCCGGAGGGATTCCGGCCACGATTTTACGAAAACCTAACAATCGCAAACTCGGTTCATCAGAAAAGAAGCTTGAGGCCCAGTTGAACGGCACGGCTGCCACCCGACCCCACGACAGGGTTGGCGGCGGCAACGTCGGGAGTGGCGCAACCGCAACCAAAGCTGGCTGCGGAAGGATCGTTGAGACCGAAGCCATTCTGGCCGCCGTATGGATTCGCCAAGTTGGGATGGTTGAAGATGTTAAAGAATTCAACCCGGAACTGGGCACGGAAACGTTCGCTAAAATGCCAGTTCTTCGCCACCGAGAAATCCACGTTGCGGAAACCAGAATCAGGAAACATGTTGCGGCTCATGTTGCCGAATTGCCCGAGTGCTGGCGGAATCATGACGGAGTTGCGTTGCGCATAGCAGCCGAAAAGATTGAGAGCGGCCGTCGCGGCCCCGGGAGACCCCCCATCCAGCATCAAAGCCTGCGACGTGCAGGCAGGGGGCAGGCCGGTTGTCCCCACGGTGTATTGAGGAATTCCGGTTGGTCCTGATTTGAAATCATCCGGGTTTCCAAAGAAGTTCCATCGGATGGGAGTGTTTGCCGGGGGACTGACCGGCAGCGAACCTATGCCGGCAGCGTCCGTGCCCTCATCCATCGGACCCCAGTATTGCGGACTTTGTAGAGTGACAATCGAGTTGAGTTCCCAGCCCTCTAAAGCCTGCGCATAGCCTTTCTTGCCGGGGATGGCGTAAGTGAGAGAAACCGTGAGACGCTGCCGAACGTCGAAATCGCTGTTCCCGTATTCCGCTCCCGGGTTATGAGCGTTCTGCGGAAGTCCCGATCCATAGCCGAAGTCCCAGTTCGCGCCCACGTCATCGAGAGAGTGCGACCACGTGTAACCCGTTACCATGCTCAAGCCGTGGAAATTTCTGGAGTTCAGCGTCGCCTGCAATCCGTTGTAATTGGACCGATAGACATTGCCCATCTGAAAGATGTTAGCCAGGTATGGAAACCTAGCCACGAACGGACGGCTGGATTCTTCGGTGCCGTTGAGGTCGACGGTGCAGTTATAGGCCGGAGCGCTCGCCAGACACAGCGTGAGCGCGCCACCCGGACCAGTGTCCCATCCCGATCCCACCGGCGGCTGGTTAATGTCGCGAATGCCGACCAGATTGCTGCCGTGGTTGCCGACATAAGCCAGTTCCAGCGTGAGGTTTGGGGTGAACGCGTGCTGCACACTGAAGGTCCAGTTCCAGACGTAGGGGGTGGTCAGGTTGCGATCCACGGTCATGATCGGACACGGGCTATTGAAACAATTGATTGTCGTAGTATTGCCGTAGATCGGGCCATCGTCCCAGGGGAAGTTCGGGAACACAGTGATGTTTCCGGTCGTGATGTTGCCGCCCGCGGTATCGTTGGCTGCGTCAATGATGGCCCCGGTCGGAACGCTGCCGGGTCCAAAGGCATTGTTGAAGGCGATGAACGACTGCCAGTTCACCGTCTCGTAGGTTAGTCCCAAGCCGCCCCGAAACACGTTGCTTCCCTTCCCGTTCTGATCCCATGCAAAACCCACATGCGGACTAAAGTTCTTGTGGTCGGGATTGTAGAGACTGCTGATCGGATGAGCGCCGGTACTTACTTGCACCAGTCCAACGTTTGGATCGAAATTGCCCAAATGGTTGTGGTCTTCCGTCGGGACTGAGCTGAACTCATAGCGCACGCCGAGATTCACGGTCAGGTTTCGCGCCACCCGCCAGTCGTCCTGGAGAAACAATGCATAGGCCCAGTTGTGCAGGTCCAGCGTCGGATTTCCCACTTCCACCGATGCCTTGAGCGGCGCGCCGGAAAAGAAGTCTTCCAATGTCGTGGTATTGAGAGGCATAGCCGGATTGCCGGGAGTAGGCGTGTTCCCGCCGAGAAATGTAATGCTGCCACGAGAGTTGCCGTAAGCTGCGTTGGTGACATTGTTGCGATGGAATTCCCCGCCGAGTTTTATCGTGTGCTTTCCTGCGATGTACGAAACATGGTCGCTGAACTGAATGACGTCGTCAGGTCCCTGGAACTTCGGCCACTTGAAACCGCCCAGCCCGGGGAAGAAGTAGCCACCGAAGCCAATGCGTGGCAGGCCTCCGGTGAACGGCCCGCTAACACCAGTGTCCAGACCATAACTTGTAGCCGGTGCGTTCAGATCGCCCGGCAATGTGGGCTGATACAAGCGGTTGTAGCCCAATCGCGCCTCATTCACCCAGCGCGGGTTGGGAGTCCATATCCAGCTGCCCCCTGCCACCTGGGCACGTGTGTGGATATCGGAGAGCCATTGGGGTTGCAACTCGGGAAAGTCTTCCACCGTTCCTGTGTTGTTTCCGAAAAAATACATGCCGCTGATGCTTTGACGGTCGTTGATCCTGAAATCCACCTTGCTAACGACGTTTTTTACGTCCACATCGTTGGTGAATCCGTTCGGAATGTTGATCGTCTGGGCGTTATTGGTGGGAAAGCCTTTGCCGTTGCACGCGACCGTGGAAGTGATCCCGGAACCAGCGACAGTGCAGCCCGAAACCTGCTCACTCGCCGGACTAATCGCGACTCCTTGGGCTTGCAGGTCATGAACGGCATCGACGATGCTGTCTGCGCAATCCCCGGTTACAGTGGCGGAAAGGCAGTTGCCGGCGTTGGTCGTGGAGGCGACCATAAATGGGCTGGTAATTCCTCCGAAGGAATTGCCAACGTCATACATCTGGCCTTCGTAGGCACCGAAGAAAAAAGCTTTGTTCTTGATGATGGGCCCGCCCACACTACCGCCGTATTGCTCCAAAGTTCGCGGCAACTTTGTATTCGGGACAGTGTTGAAGAAATTCCGCGCATCAAACACATCGCCGTCACGGCCAAATGCAAACGCGGTCCCATGCAGGCTGTTGGTCCCAGACTTGAGGCCCACGTTGACCACCGATCCCGGCTTCCAGCCATACTCCGCAGGTGGATTCTGCTGAATATTGAACTCCTGAATCGAATCAATCGGCAAAATGGTCGCCGAATCGCCAGCAATGCCGGCTCCATTGATGATGGCCTGGCCGGAATACGGTTCGCTGTTGAACAAGCCTTCAATGAAGTAGGCATTGTCTTCCGCCCGCAGTCCGTTCGTGCTCGTCGTCGAGAATCCTCCACCTGGATACCGCACAACGCCGGGACGCAACTGAAGAAGATTCTCGTAGTTACGGCCGTTCAACGGCAGATCGTTGATTTCGGCGTTGCTCAACGTGCCGCCCAAAGTGGCGGAGGTGCTGTTGACGAGCGGAACCTCAGCGTAAACCACCACCGTCTCAGAAATGGGTCCAGTCGGGAGCGTAATGTCGACCCGCAAGTCCTCGGCAACTTCCACGACGATATTTACGCGCTGCACGACCTTGAAACCCTTTGCTTCCGCACTGACTTTGTAAACCCCTGGTTGCAGTTCCGGCGCGGCGTAGTTTCCGGAGGCATCGGTGATTACCGTCCGCGTAGTACCGCGCTGAACATCGGTGATGACCACCGTAGCTCCCGCCACCGCAGCGCCGGACTGATCGCTAACGCTCCCGAGAATGCGGCCCATAGTGGTTTGAGAAATCGCGGGAACAGAGACGGCAACTACCAAGCAGACGATTCCTAGAACCCGAATGCCATTCAGCGGAGAATGCATCGCAGCCTCCAAATCGAGATAGAACATCTTCCTTGGCCCGGACCAGCTGGACAACCGAAGGTTGGTTTTTTTGCGAACCAGTTGCGATTTGAAGATATACCCTTGACGCGGGCTACCAGTCAAGTAGTATTCTGGTCGGACCACTAGACAGCAGTCTCTCCCCCAGGAGACTGTTAGCCGACCTGCACAAAGGCCGCCACTAGCCGACTAAAGGAAGAATCCAGCATATGGCAATCGCGACCACTAACCCTGCGACCGGCGAAGTTCTGAAGATTTTTGAGCCTCTCAGCGCAGAGCGAATTGAGCAGAAACTGCAGCTGGCGGCTTCCGCGTTCCGAGACCATCGGCGGAGTTCGTTCGCGGAGCGAGCCGCCCAAATGATGCGTGCGGCCGAGATTCTTGAAAAAGAAAAGGACGAGTGCGCCCGTTTGATGACGCTCGAAATGGGCAAGCCTTTGAAAACCGCCGCGGCCGAAGCGCTGAAGTGCGCCACGGGTTGCCGCTACTATGCCGAGAACGCTGAGAGATTTCTGGCCGACGACATTGTGGAAACTGGAGCGAAGAGCAGCTTCATCCGCTATCTGCCGATCGGTCCGATCCTGGCCATCATGCCGTGGAACTTTCCCTTCTGGCAGGTGTTTCGTTTTTTGGCGCCGGCGCTGATGGCGGGTAATGTCGGGCTTCTCAAGCATGCTTCGAATGTTCCGCAATGCGCACTGAAGATTGAAGAGATTGTCCGGCGCGCCGGTTTTGCCGAAGGCGTCTTTCAGACGCTGCTGATCGGCTCCGGCCCGGTCGACGGCATCCTGAACGATTCTCGCGTCGTCGCCGCAACCTTAACGGGAAGCGAGCAGGCCGGGATTCAAGTCGGAATTTCTGCAGCCCGGCGAATCAAGAAAGTCGTGCTCGAACTGGGCGGCAGCGATCCTTTCATTGTGATGCCCAGTGCGGATCTTGACGCCGCGGTGGCGACCGCGGTCGACGCGCGAATCCAGAATAACGGTCAGTCGTGTATTGCGGCCAAGCGCTTTATCGTGTCGGAAAAAATTGCCGCTGAGTTCGAGCGTAAGTTCGTCAAACGGATGCAGGACTTGCGTGTGGGCGATCCATTCGAGGAGAGCACGCAACTCGGTCCGCTCGCCAGTGCGGAGGCTGTCACTTCTCTTGATGCCGCGGTGAAGAAAACTGTGGCTGCGGGTGCGCGTGTGTTGACTGGCGGCCATCCCCTGGACCGCCCCGGCTGCTTCTATGCTCCGACGGTGCTAACCGACATTCCGAAAGATTCTCCGGCTTACCAGGAAGAATTCTTTGGCCCGGTGGCGTCCATTTTTCGCGTGAAGGACGTCGATCAGGCCATCGGGGTCGCCAACGACATCCGCTTCGGGCTGGGTGCCAGCGCCTGGACCGGCGATCCAGGGGAAGCTGAAAGGTTTATCAACGAGCTCGATGCCGGCATGGTCTTCCTGAATAAGATGGTGGCTTCCGATCCGCGCCTGCCTTTCGGTGGCGTGAAGTACTCAGGCCACGGGCGAGAACTGGCTGTGCAAGGAATACGCGAGTTTATGAACATCAAAACGGTTTGGATTCAGTAGGCAGACGCTCGTGTTGCATATTTGGTTGGATCGCGATACACATTTGCGAGTGGTTTGAACCTGGGGAGTTGAGGGGGCCTAATGACAAACGACACGCTGGATTCTCTGGCCACCAAGCCAATGTACCGGGCGGTAAAGACGTCTCGCTTGTACGAGCAGATTGTGCAGCAGGTGGAAGACTCCATTCTAAGAGGCCAGCTCAAGCCCGGGGACCAACTCCCGGCGGAGCGCGATCTCGCCCATAGCTTTGGCGTCAGCCGCACCGCGGTGCGCGAGGCAGTGAAAACTTTGCGTGAAAAGGGCTTGGTTGAGGCCTATTCTGGCCGCGGCACGTTCGTGACGAATGGGACTTCCCAGGCGATTCGGCAGTCGCTCGATCTGATGATCCGCATCAACCAGCAAGAGGGGTTGGCGAACCTGGCGGAGTTGCGGCTGGTACTGGAGCCGGAGATTGCCGGCCTGGCTGCCACCCGCATCGAGGAGCAACTGCTGAGCACCATGCGGGAAGCCGTCGCAGTGATGGATCGCAGCCTGCATGATCCCGATGCCTATGTGGAAGCGGATCTCGATTTCCATTTAGCGCTCGCAGAAGCGGCGGGAAACCCGCTGATCCTGTCGCTCCTGGATTCGATTGTTGGTCTCTTGCGCGAACAGCGCAGGCGGATTTTCCTTGTAGACGGAGGACCGGAGCGCGGACAGTTTCACCACAAGCGAATCCTGGCGGCTACTCTGCAGGGCGATCCGGAAGCGGCCCGGGAAGCGATGCGCGCCCACCTCAAGCAGGTGCTTGCGGATTCGTCTTCGTAGGGCAAAAGTAGTTCGCACTTCAAAGTAGCCCGCAGGCGAAAGGGAATTGTTGCATGGCCAAGCTTGGATTCATCGGTCTCGGTGTGATGGGCGGCAACATGGTAGCGCGCCTTCTCGAAAAAGGGCACACCGTGACCGGATACAATCGGACGCGCTCCAGGGCGCAGTGGTTGATCGACAAAGGCATGAAGTTTGCCGATTCTCCCAAGGCAGTGGCGGCCGCTTCGGATGTGACGTTCACCATGGTGACGAATGCCGCAGCGCTCGCGGCGGTGACGGATGGACCGGATGGTTCGCTCGTCGAGATGAGGGCCGGCAAGTTCCACGTTGATATGAGCACCGTGAGCCCGGAGGCGAGCCGCGCGCTGGCGGCGAAGGTTCGTGAGAAGGGCGCCGACATGGTGGACGCTCCGGTCTCGGGCAGTGTCATCACGCTACAGCAAGGCAAGCTCTCGGTGATGGTCGGAGGCCGCAAAGAAACTTTCGAGCGCCTGAAGCCGTTGCTGCTTGATATTGGGCCGAAGGTAACGCATGTCGGCGACAACGGCCTGGCGCTGGCCATGAAAATTGCCGTGAACCTGAGCCTGGCGGTGCAGATGCTGGCTTTTTCCGAAGGCGTGCTGCTGGCGGAAAAGAGCGGGATTTCGCGCGAAGTTGCGGTCGACGTTCTGGTTCACAGCGCCGTTGCTTCACCCATGATCCAGTACCGCGGTCCCTTCGTTCTGCAGCAACCAGAAGAAGCGTGGTTCGACGTCAATATGATGCAGAAGGATATGCTCCTGGCAATGGAGCTCGGCCGCAAGCTGAATGTTCCCGTTCCCACCACCGCGGTAAGCAACGAGTTCCTGACTGCGGCCCGCGGCATGGGCTGGGAGAAACAGGACTTCGCCGTCGTATTCGACGTTTTGGCGCGGATGTCGGGAGTGCAAAAATGAGCACAGAAATGACGACCGCGGCTCAGCTCAGCGAGATTTCAGAAAAGACCGATCTGCTACTCCGCATGTATCGGCAGATGGTGGCCATTCGCCAGTTCGAAGCCCAGGTCAACGAACTTTACACGCGCGCATTGATGCCTGGCCTGGCACATCTCTACATCGGTGAGGAAGCGGTCGCGGTGGGCGTATGCGAAGCCCTTGAGCAGACCGACTACATTACCAGCACTCATCGCGGTCACGGACATTGTTTGGCGAAAGGCGCCTCCCCCGATCGAATGTTTGCCGAACTGTTGGGAAAGAAGGCCGGGTACTGCAAGGGCAAAGGCGGGTCCATGCACATTGCAGACCCGGCCACCGGCAATTTGGGGGCGAATGCAATCGTATGCGGCAGTGCCGGCATTGCCACGGGAGCCGCGTTTTCGGCGCGCGCTCTGGGTAACGGCCGCGTGGCCGTATGTTTTTTCGGAGAAGGCGCGCTCGGCCAGGGCGTGCTCTATGAAGAGATGAACCTCGCGCAGTTGTTCAAGCTTCCTGTGATTTATGTCTGCGAGAACAATCTCTATACGGAATACACGCACTATTCAGAAACTACGGCTGGGGATATCCTCGCGCGGGCAACCGCCTTCGGCCTGGAAGCCGCCAGCGTGGATGGCCAAGACGTGCGCGCGGTTTATGGCGTCGCGCAGCGACTGGTGGATCGCGGCCGACGCGGAGATGGTCCCGCGTTCATGCTCTGTAATACTTATCGCTACCACGGACATCACGTCGGGGACATCAACCGCGAATATTACCGCTCCAAGCAGGAAGAACAAATTTGGAAAACCGAGCGGGATCCGATCGTGAATCTCAAGAAATGGCTGGTCGAGCAGAAGGTCTCCGATGCGGCGGCGCTTGATCGGCTGCAGGCTGACCTTGAGGCTGAGATGAAGAAGGCAGTCGAGTTCGCCGTGGCGGCACCGTACCCAGCCGTCGATGAAGTGGGCGAGGATGTGTATGCCTGAAACCCATCTTCAGGCGCAGAGCGATCGTGAACTGACGTTCGCGCAGGCGATTCGCGAGGCGCTGGCGGAGGAAATGCGCCGCGATCCCACGGTTTTCATCCTGGGCGAAGATGTCGCGGAGGCAGGAACTCCTTTTAAAGTTCTCTCTGGCCTATTGGAGGAATTCGGCAAGGAGCGCGTGCTCGATACTCCGATTTCCGAAGCGGGTTTTACCGGGCTGGCCGTGGGCGCGGCCATGACCGGAATGCGCCCGGTGGTCGACATCATGTTTGGCGACTTCGTCACTTTGACTATGGACCAGATGGTCAATCAAGCCGCCAAAGTCCATTACATGTCGGGCGGAAGGTGGAAAGTGCCGATGGTGATGCGCACCACGATGGGAGCGACTCGCCGTTCCGCCGCGCAACACTCGCAATCGCTCCATGCCTGGTTCTGCCACATCCCCGGTTTGAAGGTGGTACTTCCGTCGACGCCGTATGACGCAAAGGGACTGCTGAAGGCGGCGATTCGCGACGAGAATCCAGTGGTGTTCTTCGAAGACAAGATGATGTACAAGCTCAAAGGCCCGGTGCCCGCGGGCGACTACACGGTTCCTTTGGGCGTAGCGGATATAAAACGGGTCGGCGAGGACATCACTCTGATCGCGACCAGCAGCATGGTGCAGGTGGCGTTGAGCGCGGCTGCGTTGCTGGAGGAGAGCGGAATCAGTGCCGAAGTGGTCGATCCGCGCACCATGTGGCCGCTTGACGAACAAACTCTGATTGAATCGGCGAAGAAAACGTCACGGGTGATCGTTCTCGACGAAGGTTACGAACGCTATGGCGTCACCGCCGAACTTGCGTCGGTGATCGCCACCGGCGCATTCTACGATCTGGACGCTCCGGTCAAACGCATGGGCGCGATGCATGTTCCAATTCCGTTTTCTCCGCCTTTGGAAGATGTAACCGTGCCCACCGAACGGACCGTGTTCGAGGCCGCCCGCGCGCTCTGCGGCCGGTAGCGCCGGCGGCCTGCCGGCTGTATGCGAAGTGTAGCGCCGGCGTCTCGCCGGCTTCACACGAGTAAGGAGAATCTATGGCTCTGCCCACATATGGAACGATGGCGGTCGATTGGGAAAACCGGGTTGACTTCGATCGCCTACGCCGCGAGCGTCTGGAGCGCGCCAAGGAACTTCTAAAGAAATCCGAGATGGGCGCTTTGCTGTGCTTCGACATGAACAATGTCCGCTACCTTACCGCGACGCACATTGGCACCTGGGCCCAGGACAAGGCGAATCGGTTCACGCTGCTTCCGCAAAACGACGAACCGATTCTGTGGGATTTCGGATCGGCGGCGAAACACCACCAATTGCATTGTCCCTGGCTCGGAGAGCGGTCGCGCGCCGGCATCTCCATGTTGCGCGGCGCCATGACTCCGGAGATGGGGCGGGCGGAAGATGTGGCCAGAAAAATTCGCCTCGAGTTGGAAATGCGCGGCCTGCATAAAGAACCGGTGGGAATCGACATCATCGAATTACCGGTTCTCTTTGCGTTGCAGAAAGAAGGAATCAAAGTCGTCGATGGCCAGGCGCTCATGTCGGAAGCGCGCCTGATCAAGACGCGTGACGAGATCACACTGCTGAACACGTCTGCGATGATGGTCGATGCCGCGTATGACGAACTCTATCGCGCCATGAAACCGGGTATGAGCGAAAACCAGGCGGTGGGACTGGTGAGCAAGGTGCTCTACGATCTTGGGTCCGAGTATGTGGAAGCTGTTAATGCGATCTCGGGAGAGCGCTGCAATCCGCATCCGCATGTTTTCTCTGATCGCGTGCTCCGTCCGGGAGATCCGGTGTACTACGACATTCTGCACTCATATATGGGATACCGCACGTGCTATTACCGCTGTTTCACCATCGGATACGCCTCGCACGCGATGAACGACGCGTATAAACGTTGCCGCGAATATCTCGATGCGGCGATTGAACTCGTGCGCCCGGGCCGTACTACGGCCGAAATTGCAGCCGTGTGGCCGAAGGCGCAGGAGTTTGGGTTCCCCAACGAAGAAGCCTGCTTTGCTCTGCAATATGGTCATGGAATTGGTCTCGCAATCTGGGAAAAGCCCGTAATCAGCCGTCTGGTCTCGCTCGATCACCCCTGCGAAATCAAGCCAGGGATGGTATTCGCGCTCGAAACTTTCTGGCCTTCGACGGATGGATGGAGCGCAGCTCGCATCGAAGAAGAAATCGTGGTCACCGAAACCGGCCACGAGATCATCACACGCTTCCCCGCCGACGAGCTTCTGGTAGCCGGCAGACACTATTTCACCGTGGATGGTCCGCTTCCTGCAATCCGGGAAGCCGAATCGAAGCCGGGCACACGCGTGCGCGAGATGATCGAAGCCAGCGCGCGGCAGGAGCGAGTTGGCGTGGGAGACTAAGACTGCGCGACCAACTATAGCGAACAAATATGGCGATCAGTATCGTTATGCCCGCGCTCGAAATGGCGCAAGAAACTGGCAAAGTTATTTCGTGGCTGAAAAAAGAAGGTGAGCCCGTGGTCAAGGGCGAGCCTCTGCTTGAAATCGAAACCGACAAAGCCGTAATGGAGATTGAATCTCCCGGCGATGGAATCCTTGCCGGGGTCAAGGTGCAGGCTGGGACCGACGTGCCCGTTGGCCGAACCATCGCATGGATCGTGCGTCCCGGAGAGGTTCCTCCGATGGATGAAATTGCTGTTGAGTCGGGAAGGAAGACGACCCCAGTTGCGGTTCCGGCCTCCGCATTCTTAACGCCGGGTCAATCCGCAAGCTCCGCGCAGCCTGCAACTCAGTCCCTTAAGATTTCTCCAAAAGCGCGACGCCTCGCCGGAGAACGCGGAGTCAATCTCGCCGATGTGCGCGGATCAGGCCCCGGCGGAGAAATCCTCGCTTCCGACATTCTCGCGGCTGCGGAATCCAAAGCCGCTGCGTCGTCCGCTGCGGTTGACGGCGGCAGCTCAATCTCCCGGCTGATGGCGGAGCGCACCACGCTGAGCTGGACGACCGTCCCGCATTTCTTCGTAGTCAGCGAGGTCGACTCAAGCGCCCTTAACGAGATGCGGTGGAAACTGGGGTCAAAGATTGAACAATCGTGCGGAGTGAAGCTCACGCATACCGATCTGATGGTCGCGCTGGTTGCGCGCGTTCTCCAGAAGCACCCGCGGGTAAATGCAAGTTGGGATAAACAAGGCGTTCGTACCAATGCCGAGATCAACATTGGGCTCGCGATGGCAGTAGATAATGGCGTTGTCGCGCCGGTAATTCGCAATGCCGACAAAATCGGACTCGGCGAGATCGCGATGCAGCGGCGAGGCCTGACGGAACGAGCACGCAGCGGCAAGCTGCGCCCGGCCGATCTTGCGGGCGGCACTTTCACCATCAGCAATCTTGGCATGTATGGCGTCGACGCCTTCACCGCGATCATTATCCCGCCGCAAGCCGCCATTCTGGCGGTCGGAAGGATCGCCGACCGAGTGGTGCCGGTTGACGGCCGTCCCGGTATCCGCTCAATGATGACCTTGACGCTTTCAAGCGATCATCGTGTGGTGGATGGTGCGCGGGCAGCGGAGTTTCTGCGTGACTTGGCCGCAGCGATCAGCAATCCGCAGCAATGTTTCGACGACACCGGAGGGCTGGGTAGTGTCGTAAGAAGTTTACCCTCAAGGTGATCCGCCATCACTCTAACCTGCGATTCGACTCACAGTCCCGAAGTCTGGTACCGCAAACCAACAAAGCCAACCGGTATTCATATCCGGCCTGCGCGTTTCCGATCTCGCGGGGATCCCGAGGTTCGGAACAGCTATCGTTCATGGCTTGACGCCGCGGGAACCCCGATTGCCGTACGACAGAAGCTCATGCGGCATTCGGATATTCGCACGACGCTCAACGTGTACGGGGACGTTGGTCACTGACGAGATGGCCGAGGCAAACTCGAAGGTGGCCAGGATGGCCCTTTCGCGGACCAACTGATTTCGTAGTGATTTCGTGGTCTGTAACTGATTGAAAATATGGCGGAGAG
>PLKR01000600.1 GCA_003140655.1 Acidobacteriaceae bacterium
GTGCGTCCGGCCTGAGCTCGGCGCGGGTGAAGGTTACCTCCGTCACCCTCATTTGCTCTTTCTTGGGACTGCATCCAGCCTCGCTTCTGTCAAACTAGTAAGTCAGCGCAAGTGCAAACCCCGGGGATAGCGCATATGGAAATTCTCACAACCAAGGCGACACGGCGCAGCACGCGAGTGCGCGTGGAAATTCCCGTGACCGTGACCAGCCTGGACCGGAAGCATCCCTTCTCCGGGCCGTGTGTCGCTCTGGTGGTAAGCGCGCAGGGCTGCGGATTCCGCGCGTCGCAAGCCTTGCCGCTCGAAACTCCAGTGCTGCTGAACGATCTGCCGGGCGGTGGAAAAGTCTCTGCCCGCGTGGCGACTTGCCTGCCGCTGGGCAATGACGGGAAATTCTTTCTTATCGGAGTGGCGCTTTACAACCACGGGAATGTGTGGGGAATTACCGATCCGCCGGCGGATTGGAATTGCGCTTCCAATCCTGCCACTGCTTCCGCTGACGGCGCAACCGCCGCGAGCAAGAGCAAGAGCAAGAGTAAGAGTGCCTGGCCCTACAACCTGTTCTCCGGCCAGGGCGAGGCTCATCCCGGTCGAAAATAGTGGTCCGTGGCCAGGCCAGGGCGCGCCGTCAAAGCCTGGACGAATCACACTGCCCACTGACCACTGGCCACTGACCATTGAAATCCGTTCTTTCGTAATCTCGTGCCAATTACGGCGATGCTCCATACTTTAGCTACGATGTCGCAGACGCCAGAATCGGTCGCGCCGGGTCCATCTTCGACCGGGACCGCCCGCCAGGAGCGAGAGCGCCCGTTTCGGGTCAAGCTCCGCGGATCTGTCCTTACGCTTATGCGACTGCCCAACCGCCGTGAGGTGCGGGGTAAACTCCATGAGCTTTCCACCACCGGCGGCCTGATGCACGTGGAGCAGCCGCTCGACGAAAAACTCAAAGTCGAGTTGATCTTCCAGCTCGGGGAAACCACCATCCGTGAAAAAGCAGAGATGATGTTTCCCATGTGGGCCACTCAGGGCTGGCTCCAGCCCTTCCGCTTCACTGATCTGCCTGAGGCCAGCAAGAATGTTTTGCAGACCAGTCTGTTGTCATTCGTTCAGGCCCTGCAGCCGGCTTCCGAAGCCACAACGAATCATCACCCGGCATAGACCTCCTAGAGCAGAAGGCCTGACGGAATCCTGGCTGTCCCCAAGGAATGTTATAAGCTGGTTCTTACCGCTGCGATCAGGCGGACCGGCAATGGCATCTCGCAATGTCGTTTTCTGGGAGGTCGACACGCAGGCGGACTTCATGCTGCCCGGTGGCAAACTCTACGTACCCGGCGCCGAACGATTGCTCCCGAATATTCGCCGGCTTACAGACGCCGCCCGCCAGGGCCGCGTTTTTCTGGTCTCGCATGGTTGCTACCATACGAAAGACGATACCGAGTTCAAAACATTTCCGCCCCATTGCATCAAAGGCACAATTGGCTCCGCAGTCGTTCCCGAAGCCCTGACGGAGAAAGTTGTCACTATCCCGAACGACCTGGCAGCAGCGCTGCCGCGCGATCTTTCTCAATATCAGCAGATTCATCTCGAAAAACAGACGCTTGACATCTTTGAAAGCCGGCACGCCGGGGAACTCGTGAAGCGATTGGGAGACGATGCCGAATTCGTTGTCTTCGGCGTGGTAACGGAATACTGCGTTCGATTAGCGGCCAAGGGATTGCTCGAACGCGGCCGCCGCGTCTCCGTGGTCAGGGATGCGATCGAAGCTCTAAACGCCGAAGATGGGCAACGCACCGTGGCCGAACTGCAAGCTCTCGGAGCAAGATTTATCACCACAGACCAAGCGCTCGCGCGACTCGACGTTGCGAAATAGCGCACCCACAAAGTCACCCCGCCAAGTCTTCAATTGCCCGCACCGCATCGGCCGAAAGCGCCAAGCCGGAACTGGCCAGATCCTGTTTCATATGCTCGGCGCTGGAAGTCCCGGTCAGCGGCAGCATCCCAACCAAACGCGCAAAAGCAAACACAACCTGGGCCGGGGTAGCATTCGCGCGCGCGGCGACTCCTGTAACCACAGAATGGCGCAGCACCTCTGCATTCGCAGTGAGCAGAGAGAATCCCTGGTAAATGATCTTGCGCTCGTGGCAGAACCCGCGCACATCGCGATCCCAGCCGAACCGGGCGTAGCAGCGGTTTTGCACGAACGCAGGAGCCTCTGAATGGACGTCCATCATCTGCTCCAGGTGCCGCAGCGAAACATTGCTCACCCCGAGCAAACGCGTGCGGCCGGCATCCCGCTCCCTCCGCATCGCTTCCCAGACTTCGGCGTCCGCATCGCTCCAGCCGTTGCCGGAGGCAGGCCCGTGCAGCACGTAGCTGTCGACATGATCAGTCCCGAGATGTTCAAGCGAACTGGCCAGCGATTGTGCGACCTGCACTGAAAAGCTGGCTGCGGCGTCATAGGGCAGCCGATGGTCATGGCCGGCCCGATAAGTGAATTTGGTTTGCAAAAAAAGATCTGCGCGGCCCACCACTCCCGAGCGGTAGGCGGCCGCCAACCCCTGACCCACTCCGGCCTCAAAGTAGTGCCGCCGCTGGTTGGCCGTATCGATGCCCCGAAAGCCCATGCGCAACGCGAGTTCGACAAGCGCCGGCGTCCGCTCTTCCTTCCACGCGGTGCCGTAGAGAAAATCGGGAAGCAATGACAATGCAGGTTGCTGAGTGACCATGCTGTAGGAACTGATGACCGGGGCAGCGAGCCCCTATCGTAGCATTCCGTCAGTTAAGCACCGGACTGAGTGTGGTCGGTTGAGTGCGGCGCGGACATCCCTTTCCGGCAAGCTCAGGGCAGGCTCTGCCCGCCAAATCTATCCGCGACGGAAATTCAAGAAGCGATGACAACCCAATTCCGGAGCCGGCCCAGACCTAGGGAATAACGCCGGCCGCGCGCCAACGTTCCATAGCTGGATCGAGATAGAACCTGAAAAAATATTCGAAGGTTATCACGTTGACGGCAGCCTCATAATCCGGACGAATAGCCTTGATGCGGGCGGGGACGACGATGTAAATCCTCGAGTCGACCAAACGGGATCTTGCAATAGACGTTGAAGGCAACGATGAGTTCCTCGCGTGTCCAGTCTCGGCGCGGCATAGGGCTACTGATAGCGCAGAAGAATAACACAATATCCTAGGTGTAGTGCGGATTGTCGAAATCGAAACCTAGTAGAACGGTCGCATCCCATGTTGACATGTCGCGCGGCTTGGTAAGGAGGTATATAATAAAGTAAGGAGGCCTGACCTATGCAAAAACAAGCCCGAATCACCAGCAAAGGACAGATCACGGTGCCGCACGAGATTCGTAAGCTGCTCGGCGTGAAGCCGGGGGACCGGCTCCTCTTCGAAAGCGACGGCACGCGAACCGAAGTCAGGCCAGTAAGAACCAGCAGCCCATTCGAGAAGTATCGGGGCATTGGGCACGGGAGGGCAATATCCGGCAGGAAGGCCCTTCTGCAAGCGATGCGAGAACTGCGCGGTCGCTGAAGACAGCGATCGCTATGAACCATGACCACAGTCGTCGACACCAACATTATCACTGCCCTCTGGGACAGCGATGACGCTCTGAATGCAACCGCCCGATCCTCCCTAGACGCAGCCCTCGCCAGAGGATCGCTGATTGTCCCCGCACCCGTCTACTCCGAACTGATGGCCTTCGCCGGACGTACAGAATCCTTCCTTGACACTTTCTTGGAGGAAACCGGTATCGCTGTCGAATGGCGTGTGGAAGAGCGCGTCTGGCGTGCGGCTGGGCAAGCTTTTCAGAACTATGCGGGACGCCGGCGCAGACAGCGCGAGCCCGGACCCCGCCGCATCCTCGCCGACTTTCTAATCGGCGCGTACGCCGCCAGACACAACTTCCCGCTGCTCACCTTCGACGAGGGGGTCTACCGAGCGGCCTTCCCCGCGTTAAGGATTGTGAGGGCCTAGGTTCGCAATAGCATTATCTTATAGCTAATATATAATTATAGTCATTAGCTAAGCCGCCTGCCCCGCCTTAGCCGTGGCGTTCGGGGCATCCTGCGTCCGGGTCCAGGTATACCGCATGCGGTGGATCACTGTGATGGTCGACAGAACCGCGATCACCCACAGCACGGGCGCCATGCGGTTGAAGAGCGCGCCGATGATCACCAGCACCAGCCGCTCCGGACGCTCCATAAATCCCACGCGGCACGATCCAATCAGCGACTCGGCGCGCGCCCGCGTGTAGCTCACCATGATGGCGCTGACCATTACGAACGCAGTAAGCACCACATAGAAGAAGCGGTCGCCCCGCGCATAGAAAACCAGCAAGCCAAGAAACTGCGAGGCGTCACTGTAGCGGTCGACCACCGAGTCAAAAAAGGCTCCGAAGCGCGTGACCCGGTTGGTGGCGCGGGCCACCTGCCCATCCACCAGATCAAAAAATCCTGAGCCGATGATCACCAGGCCAGCATAGAAGAACAAGCGCCGCTGCGTCAGGGCTGTGGCCGAACCGAACAGAATCGCAGCCCAGGTGTTCACCACCAACCCCATGAACGTCAGCACGTTGGGATTGATGCGCGAGAGCGCGAGCCAGCGCACGATGGTATCGAGCAGCACGCCGCAGGCGCGTCCGAAAGCGCTGGTCCAACTTGCGGAAGCCCAGCTATGCGCCACTATGCTTCCGCCTTTTCCGGATCGGGCTCGTCGTGGATCGTAGTCAGGCTTAGGATTTCCAGCTCGCGCTTGCCGTTGGGTGTGATCACGGTGGCCTCGTCGCCTACCTTCTTGTTCAGCAGCGCGCGGCCAATGGGAGACGTGGTTGAGATTCTGCCCGCGGTTACGTCAGACTCTTCACTCGTGACGAGCTTGTATTCCATCTCTTCATTCTTAGTGCTGTCGAAGACCTTGACCGTGGAACCCAGGCCCACCTTGTCTTTCGGGATGTTGTTCATGTTGGTCAGCGACAGGTCGGCGAGGCGCTTGCCGAGCTGGCGGAAGCGCGCCTTGACGAACTCCTGGCGCTGCTTGGCCATGTGATACTCGGCGTTCTCGCTGAGGTCGCCGAGAGCTGCGGCCCGCTTTATCTCTTTGGGCAGATCGTGAACCAGTTCGTGCTCGAGCGCGTCGACTTCTTCCTGCAGTTTCTT
>PLKR01000093.1 GCA_003140655.1 Acidobacteriaceae bacterium
ACTTGATGTTCAGTCTCCCTGTTTTTTCAATCTCACTCCACAGTCGTCGTGGCTGGGCGCTTGTTCTGAGCGAGTTCATTGCGACGTTTGGATTGCTCTCCGTCATCTGGGGTTGTTCACGACTGAGGTCACCTGTGGTTCCCTTTGCTGTCGGAGCGTACATCACCGCCGCCNNTGACACCTTTGCTGGGATTCAACCGTCAGATGTACTCCCATTCATCGGGGCGCAAGTGGCGGGAGCCTTGGCCGCGACCTTCTTATTTCGATGGCTCGCCCCGAACTCACAGTTACACGCGGACGAAGTATTGATGCGTCACCTTCGTTAGACGGACATCTTTCGAAAAGGGAAGCCTTCATGGCCACAACCTGACGCTCTTCGCACCGATAGCTCTCACATTCATTGACATTCTTCGATTAATCAGGCACTCTTGTCGTCGACACTGCCGTGCCAGCGACCACAAAATGCCGGACTGCCGATTGTTGCCCCGAGGTAAAGTCTGCCAGAATCACCGAGCCTCGCGCCAAGGAGTACGCCTGTTGCTTCAAAGCCCTTGCCGACCCGATGCGTATTCGCATTCTCAACTTACTGGCCAACAATGACGACCCTGTTTGCGTTTGCGAGATCGTGAAGCATTTTCCGATTCAACAGTCATCGATATCCCATCATCTAAAGATTCTTCGCGACTGTCGTTTCGTTCTGGCAGAACGACGCGGAACCTTCATGTATTACCGGGTCAACCGCAAGTGCTTGTCTGACTTTCCCCACGCCGCGCGGGTAATCATGAACGTGTAATGAGAGGGAGTCACATGGAAAGAAGGGCTGAGCAGATTCATCGAGTATCGTCAATATTCGATGCAGGGAGGCACTCATGACCCAAACCCGACTCACTAGACGAGGATTCTTGGCGGCTACTGGCGCAACGATTGGTGCCATTCATATCCCGGTAACGGGGTTCCCGAAGGACTTAGGTGCGGGGCCGCGGCCCTACGGTGAGCGCTCACCGTTTGAACAATCGGTCGTTCGCTTTTTGCCAAAGACAAGCACACCGGCATCCAGCTACAGCAAAACGCCGCTGCAAGACTTGTTTGGGATTATCACGCCCTCTGCACTGCACTACGAGGTTCATCATTCAGGAATACCTGAAATCGATTCTCAGCATCATGAGGTAATGATTCACGGCTTGGTGGAGCGACCTTTGATTTTCACGATGGAAGACTTTCATCGCCTGCCTTCGGTGTCGAGAATTCACTTCCTCGAATGCGCTGGTAATGGCGGTGGGGAGCAGATAGCCCGCCCTGCCATGAACCCCCAGAGAAGCCACGGCCTTTTGAGTTGCAGTGAATGGACGGGTGTGCCACTGCGAACGCTACTCGAGCAAGTGGGACTGAAACCGGGCGCTAGTTGGATGGTTGCCGAGGGAGCGGACGCGGGCAGGATGGCACGCAGCATCCCTCTTGAGAAGGCACTTGACGACGTGCTCGTCGCCTACGGACAAAACGGTGAGGCGCTGCGCCCCGAGCAGGGATATCCCGTGAGGCTCATCGTTCCCGGCTGGGAGGGCAACGTGAACATAAAGTGGCTCCGCCGCGTGCAAGTTGTGGATCAGCCTNNTCTCATGCCCGATGGAACCGCGAGGCAGTTCACGTTCGTGATGGAGGCCAAGTCCGTGATTACGCGGCCTGCTGGAGGCCAGCAGCTCTCGGGTCCCGGATTCTACGAAATCACTGGCTTAGCTTGGTCCGGCAGAGGACGAATCACTAAAACCGAGGTTTCAGCCGATGGCGGAAAAACTTGGAAGGAGGCTCAACTCAACGAGCCGATTCTTCCGAAGGCAGTCACGCGTTTTCGGCTTCCGTGGTGGTGGGACGGAAAAGAAACTTCACTTCAATCGCGATGCACGGACGAAACCGGCTATATGCAGCCTACGCGAGAGGAACTCGTCGCGGTTCGCGGACTCAACGCCACCGACCACTACAACGGAATCAAAGTCTGGTATGTCCACGCAAACGGAGAGGTCAGCCATGAATAAAAGCGCACTGTATATCACCAGTGCACTCACTGCCGTAGCCATAGCTGCGCTCGGACAAAGCCAACAGTACAAATTGGGAAGACCGGCGGCACCGGAAGAAGTTCGCGAACTGGACATCTCTGTAGCCCCCGATGGCTCTGGTTTACCAAAGGGACGCGGCACGGTCGTACAAGGACAGCGTATCTATGAGACCCTCTGCGCGAATTGTCATGGAGATCGCGGTCAAGGAATGTTACAGTATCCCGCGCTGGCCGGAGGCCAAGGTACGCTGAAGAGCAGGAGTCCACTACGCACTGTTGGAAGTTACTGGCCCTAACCCAACAAAATATCCGAAAGCGCCGTAGATAACGAACGCTATGTCACCGCCGCTTACCGAAGACCCTTCTTCAAGTTCCTCAATGCGGGATTCCAACTCCTCGACTCTGTCTGCGGAGCGGTCGCTAGATTCAAAATCAGATTCAAAATCATCTTCCATGAGAAAAACACCTTGTTTACAGACGATTGCTTTCCTTGGTTCATAAAAGAACAGGTGATATATCAATGGGTCGTGCGTAATCGCCTGAAAGAGTATGGCCGTCTGCACAGGTTAGCCCTGGCCGGCCTGCAAATATCAAGTTGGCGATTTGCTGCGTGGAAAAACCTCCGTTGGCTCTGGTATGCCCTAAAACTCGAAACTTGCAGTTTTGTTGGCCGCACTCGAATTCTGCTTTCCAAAAAAGAGTGGGGGGGAAATTGTGGGCCATGCTACGAAGAGGCCCGCGCTGGATGTTTTGTTGAGAATAGGCGCACGAATGCCCGCATAGAGGGCATACAAGATGTAACCAATGATTATCCGTGGGCCAATATGGTTGACCAACAAATATTCCTCCGTGGGTTCGATGCGGGAGAACAATTTGCGCTCCATCCTCCTCGCATACCAGAAATGGAACCCTGCTCAGAGTCACCTAGAAAGTCTCCTTTTCAGGCTGCTAGTAATTCCTTGGTATCCCAAACGCGGTCAGTGATTCCAGCCGCCATTGCAGGAGTCACGCGCAACGATGAATGCACGCGCACGAAATTATAGTGCGCGAAATGCAAAGCGCAAGCGGCTTTTAAGTTCGTTAGCTTTTTGCTGAAAGCATTGGTCAGGCGCGTAAATCGGCGCA
>PLKR01000268.1 GCA_003140655.1 Acidobacteriaceae bacterium
TACGCGAAAAGGTCGGAACGAAATGGGCTGCTGCCGTGGTCACGGCAACATCTCCCAGATATTCGCGGAGAGCTTGGCCGGCGTGGGGTGGATTTTGCGTGTTCACCGCATCTCATCTCCCGGCTCAGGCGCAGCTTTCGGCGCAGTACGCAGAAACTTCATCAAGCCTGCTCCAGTAGCCTTTCCCGCCCGCTTCTTGAAGAAATCAGCCGCGGTTTCCACTACTCCCACCTTTTGCGCGACGGCCGAGGCGATCCACTGATTCAAGGACACTCCATCTTCTTTCGCCAGGCGCTGTGCCGCCTTCTTCATAGAAGCAGGAAGCCGCACCGGATATCTCGACACACTCATACGTCCACCTTCTAGAACGAATCTACCCCAGGGAGGTCGCTCGTGTCCCCTTCAACTTGAGCAAGCTCCTGTGCCGCCATTCCCATTTTGGGAATCGTTCCCACTTTTTCTAACAATTTTCTTGCCTTCGACTTTTCGTTGCGGTCGAATGATTATATGAGGCGGCATTCGCGATTTTTCCCACGAACGCCGCCTTTCTCGTTCTGAGGCGGCGGCATGACAAGACCCAAGGACTGGAACAACCGGAAAAGACAGAAGCCAAAAATCGCCGACAAGAAACTCCGCGGCGAGTGGGCCGAAATGGTCTTCATGACGCGCGCCATCGAGCTTGGCTTGCCGATCAGCAAGCCTTGGGGAGAGATGCAGAGCTACGACTTTGTCGTAGGCCGTACGCGCCATTTCGTGTCCGTACAAGTCAAATCCACCATCGCCGAATTAGGCAACGGTTACGTCTGCACCGTGCGCGGCGGACACAAGCCCTACCCGCCCGGCTCCTTCGACTTTCTCGCCGCCTACGTCGTTCACGACAACGCCTGGTACATCATCCCCGAGGAAGAAATCCAGGGTCAGGACTGCGTTACGCTCTACCCCAAGTCGCCGAAGGCCAAGTACGAGAAATATCGCGAGGCGTGGCACCTGCTCCATCCCGATGCTGACCCCAAGCCGGGCCACATCGACGACATCCACGGCTGCGCCGAAGAATTCCCGGCGGAATGGATCGAGTGAGGTTCGCAGGCTGCTGAAACACTTCCCGCGATTCCTCCGCAGTTTTCCTCAGACTTCCACAGGGAAGTTTCATCCTGCACAGCTTCTGCACAAGCGGGAAATGTTTTTCTGTTGCGGCCCGCAACATTCCGGACCAGAGTGGGTTCAGCGAAAACGTGGCATTCTCAAAGCTTGCCAACTGATGATTGCGGTGACGCCGGTGGCAGACTGGCAATTCTCGAGGGTGAATTGCCAGGGGAAATTCGGAAACGCGCGTCAGTGCGTGCCGGTTGCCCGGGCATTTGCGGCCTCCTCTCCAGCCTGCTCCTTGAACAGGCTGGACCGCTGGCTACCGCAGGGGTTGCAGAAGAAGTGATTCTCAGAATCACGCTTCTGCAGCCAGTACTGGTAAATGCGGCACTCCTGGTGAGCGCTGTCGGACCAGTACCGTCGTCTCGCCGCTCCTAAGCGGCGGGAAGGCAAGACGAGAGATCCACGAACGATGCGGTCGGGTGGCTGGCCCGGCCGCATTTGTTTTAATGGGGCGGGCGCGGGGTGGTGAGTTGCGAGATTGCGGGTAATGTTCGCGCCGCTAGGCTGCCTGCGTGGTTCCGTGCGGGCCGGTAGTGTCCATCGTCTTTGCTTTTGATTCGAGCGATTCCGGGACGAGAGAATCCTTCAAGCGCAAGAATCGCTCTTCGAAATATTTCCGCGACAGGCAGGCGACGGCGATGGCAGCGCCGCCGGCCAGGGTGAAGCGCAAGAACACCAGCGCGAAATGGCCACTCGAAGCGATGAGTTGGGGGAAGTAACGTACGCAAGTCCAGTCATAGACGCGAAATACAAGCAGGTGGTCGAGATAAAGACCGTAGCTGAGGTATCCGAGGAAGCGAAGCACGGAGAGGTTCACGTAGCGTCTTGCGGCGCTGGTGCCGGCCAGGAGAAAGAGCAGCAAAATGCCGGCAAAGAGTGCGTTGACGGTGGTGTACTGAAGGGCCGCGCCCAGCAAGCGATTGCGCGTGTCGATGCCGAAGGGGTGACCGGCTACGTACAGCGCAACCGCCGAGCCCATTAGGATCCAGCACAAGATCCATACTTGCTTCCTGGAGATGGCAGTACGAAGGACGACGGCGAGCAGGGCTCCGGCCGCTAGTCCGTCGGCGACAAACCAGGTATACCAGTCCAATCCGGCCTCATAACCAAGAGCGAAGGATACGGCACGCAGCAGGGGAACGAACACGACGATCGCTGCCGAGATCAGAGCAAGGTGACGCATCGTCACTTGGCGGACGACCGCGGGCCACAGGATGTAGAAGTGCTCTTCGACGGCGAGCGACCACAACGGACCGTAGCCGCAGGCGACGCCAAAGAACTCCGTCATGTTTGCGAGGTAGAGGAAGCTCAGGCCCACGAACGCCGGCGAAGAGGTGCGCAGCAAGAGCAGGAGAATCAGCAGAGCGTAGTAGGCGGGCAGAATGCGCAAGGCCCGGCGGGTGTAGAAGCGCCGGTAGAAATGAGGCTTGTCTTTGGAATCCAGCAGAATGCCAGTGATCAGAAAACCGGAGAGGACAAAGAACAGATTCACTCCGATCCAACCGAATCGGGTGGCCTGCAGGAACTTGCCGGCCCACGGTCCGAACGACGAGCTTCCGTAACGCCAGTAGAAGGCATGCAGCAGCAGGACCCCGAGCACGGCGATGCCCCGGAGCATGTCGAGTTCCGGCATGAAAGGGCGGAGCAGGTTCTCGATTGGAGCGGCGGAGTGGTGCACGTGTTCCGGAGCCGAGGGCATGAGGAAGGTTCATTGGAAACCACGGGAGGACGCTCCGTCAATTCCTGTCCTCCCTCTATTTTTAGGACGCGCTGCTGGGCACTGGGGGGTAAGGGACCAGTTTTGGTGAGGCTTCCACAGAAAAGCGCAGCTGTCCACAGCATCTACACAACCATTCGCCCTACTTTCGCCCCATTCTCCAGCACGGTTCTGTTTCGGCTCTGCCGCGGCGTCAACCGGGAGGAGCGAAAGCTGCCTCTTCTGTTATAGTTTCGTTTTCCATTCGCCTTCCGAGTAATTGACGATGAGGGCGAGGTCTAGATGGCAACCACTGACTACCACATCAGCACTCTTCCGGCGAACGTAGAAGCGGAGCGCTCGATACTGGGCGCGATCCTGCTCGACAACTTTGCCTATAACCAGGCTGCCGAACATCTGCGGATCGAGGATTTTTCTCTGGATTCGCACCGGCGCATTTATGGGCGGATGGTCGATCTGGCGGAATCGTCGCGGCCGATCGACATGATTACGCTGATCGAGGAGCTTGACCGGCACAAGGACTTGCAGGCGATCGGCGATGTGGGCTACGTGTCGAGCCTGCTGGATGGCGTTCCTGACCGGCCTAGCATTGAGCATTACGTCAAGATCGTGCGCGACAAGGCGCTGTTGCGCGGGCTGATTCACGCGGCGAATACGGCGATTGCGCGGGCGGCCGATCAATCCGATACGGCAGAGGAGGTGCTGAGCGACGCCGAGGCTGCGATCTTCCAGCTCTCGGAGAAGCGCATTGGCCGCGGGTTCATGGGCGTGCAGGAGATTGTCCGCGAGTCGTTCGGCTCGGTGGATGCGCTGCTGCAACGCGGGCAGCGCATCACCGGGCTGGCCACGCACTATGAAAATCTCGACGAGATGACGAGCGGGCTGCAACGCTCGGACCTGGTGATCATTGCGGCGCGGCCTTCGATGGGCAAGACTGCGTTTGCGATGAACATTGCCGAGAACGCCGCGATCAAGGACCAGCAGGTGGTGGGAGTGTTTTCGCTGGAAATGTCGCGCGAGGCGCTGTTGTTGCGGCTGCTGTGCTCGACGGCGGAAGTGGACGCGCACAAAATGCGCACAGGTTCGCTGTGGCAGGACGACACACGCAAAGTGGTGCGCGCCATGGAGCAATTGGCCCATGCGCCCATTTACATCGATGACACGCCCGGCATTTCGCTGAGCGAGATGCGCGCCAAGGCGCG
>PLKR01000508.1:0-500 GCA_003140655.1 Acidobacteriaceae bacterium
TCAGCCCCAATCGCCTCTCGGAACTATGCGTACCAGCCCTGATGCCGCTGCACAGGCGCTGAAATGCCTGCTGGAAGGTTGCTCGATCCGTGCTACGGAACGACTCACTGGCCTCAACCGGAACACGATCATGCGGCTGCTCGTCTTGGCTGGCGAACGCTCCGAGAGGCTGATGGATCGCAAGATGCGCCAGTTGCCTTGCCGCCGACTGCAATGCGATGAGATATGGACTTTCTTGATGAAGAAGGCGCGGCACGTCCGAAAGGACGATCCTGCAGACTTTGGCGATCAGNNGGTTTTCATCGCTCTGGACGCGGACACGAAGCTGATTCCCTCGTTCTTGGTCGGAAAACGATCCAGCACCAACACCCAAGCCTTCATGCGTGACCTCTGGAATCGGATCGCTGACCATCGCGTTCAACTGACCACTGACGCCTACATCTTCTACCGCAAGGCGGTCGAAGAATCTTTCGCCGCCGATGCGGACTTCGCGCAGCTTA
>PLKR01000508.1:578-2829 GCA_003140655.1 Acidobacteriaceae bacterium
CGATTCACGCGACTGACGAACGCCTTTTCGCGGAAACTGGAGAATCTTCGGGCTGCTGTAAGTCTTCATTTTGCCTATTACAATTTCTGCCGTGTTCATTCGTCCCTGCGCGTTACACCCGCGATGGAAGCAGGTTTGACGGATCACGTTTGGTCGATTGCTGAACTGCTAATCACCGGAGACTGGTTGGTGCCGTAAAGGTTCCCGGCCCGCAACCCGGAGTAGACCAGCCTACGGTCCTCAAGTTTTTTCGCACGGTCAAGGCGGCGTAATCAGCCGCACCGGTACGGGAGAGCTACCGTTCACGGGTTGTGCAGTTGCGGCGTTGCTACAGCCGGAGACATTCATCACCGTCACATTGATGTTGCCCAGGGTGTCGACACTGTTTATGAAGACTTGCAGAAACCCGATGATTGTGACCTGCTGTTGTCCCACTAGTCGAGTGCCGTTATTGTCGTAGATTGGTATCGTAACGATGGAATTGCTGGTGGTAATTAAGCTGTTAGAGGCAACCACACCCTGCGTTACAAGCGGATTGCTGGAGCCCGCTTGTATTTGAAACGGGTAGGTTGCAGCCTCGAGTGTATCCGCGGGACCGCCGGGACCGAGGCCAGGGCTTAGATTGGTCAGGCACTGCACCGAGGTCGCGGTATCGCCGGTCGCAGGAGTTGGGTGCACTGGATTCTCGTTTAATAGATCAACCTGCGCCCCGAGAGGAGTTCCGCAGGCGTAGACAGTCGTCTGATCACATCCCGCGATAGCCTGCTGATAGTCACTTGCTGGGTCAGCCAAGCAGGAAGGAACCGCACTCGAAGTGTTCTGCACTAACGCCGGGACGTAGAGTAATACGCCCCCGAGTGGTGCCGGTGGGTTAACAAGCGGGGTGCAACCGCCAGCAGTAGCGGCGGTACAGTCGCCATTCATAGGGAAACTCTCGCCGATCACGCCGTTAGGGTAGATGCCTGCACTAGAAATGGCCCCGGTCGTATTGGAAACAAATCCGGCAGCGTGTCCAGGTGTGGGGTCGATGTTGGGGATAATCCAGGGCTTCACGCAGCGCGGCTGCACGGGAACCATACCAGACCCAAGAGAGCCGGAGCCGGAAGGGTTATACACTTCCGCGGTGGCGGTTGCGCTCACGCCGGAGTTTTTGGAGGTGCCACCGGATATCAACGAAAAAATGCGGCCGAAGAAAGTGGGCAGGTTTGCCTGTTGCACATAAACGTTAACCGTGGGATTCACGCTGAAGGTTGAGCCTGGTCCTGCAAGGGTGGAGCAGTCGTTCGACCCTGCGCCAGGACCGTAGGTGACCTTCACGTTGGCAGCGGGAACGCCGCCGACGACGTTCGCTGGAGACTGAGCCACGGCGGTCGCGGCGAGAGTAGCGGTGCCAGCGGCCCCGCAGGTCAACTGCCATGAACCCGACGAGTTGTTCGGATCCCCTGTGACGCCCGAAATCGAAATCAGCCTGGCCGCAGCTAGAGCCGCTGCATCCGCAGCGCGCTGAGCGTCAGCCTTGGCCTGGTAGAGCAGGCCCACGTCGATGGAAAGCGCCGCCATGCCGATGATGACCACCATCGATACGGCCACTAGCGCAATCGTGACGCCGCGCTGTTTCGAGGGCTTATCGTCGTTCTTTCCTTCGCGGTGGATTAGTGGCGGAAGCATACGGGATTCCTCAGGTGTTGGCCATTGTACCGCTTTCTGTCCGTTTTCGGGGCTGCTCACGTGCGACGAATTGGCAAGACCCTACCCCAAATAATAGCACGGCTTTCGTAGCGAATAAAAAGCGAACCTGTGCTAGGATGTCGGTGTGGACGAAGGCCGCAAACGAGTGTTGTTGATTGCCGCTAGTATTTTAGCGGCTCGGAACTACAATGTTGACGATGCCGACCTACCGAAGAGGCGATTACGTCAAGGTCGAGTTTCCCGACGAGGACACAGGTGTCGGGGAGTGGATGTGGGTTCGTGTCCATCGCTGCGATGACGAGAAGAAACTGGTGTTCGGCTCTGGGCAAAGGCCAGCAGATCTTTCCTCCAAGCAGCGAACCAGAAACACAGTGTGATCCTCAGCATGATTAGGTGCATTCAATGCGGCTGCTCTCGATTGGACTCCCAAGGAATGGGATGTGCTCTTTGTGGTGGAGCACCCGCAGTCCGCTGGGAACAGTGCTACATCGACGAGGACATCTCCGGTGAATCTTCTCTGGTGGTGGCCAGTCGGTTCTGGAGACGCTCGGGTTCGAGGGTG
>PLKR01000264.1 GCA_003140655.1 Acidobacteriaceae bacterium
ACCCCATAGCCGCGGCCCATCAGGAAGACCTGCAGCAGTTCGGCGGCTTCGAAGGAATCGATCATGCCGCCCTGCAGCAGATCGCTCCGCAATGCAGCCAGTTCAGTGGCCGTGAATCTGTCCTTATCGTTATTGGCTCTGTCGTTCATTACCGTTTCAAACATGGCCGTCATCACCTCCGACTCCGACCTTAGACCGCTTGTACCCATTAGAGTCATCGGCAGCCATGCAAGTTGCATGCAATTTGGCTGCCGCGCCCGCCCTCTAGTTCTAAATACGGAAACCAGGCCGCTTTAGATTCATTAACCCCTGCAATTATCGGAAGTTGCGGACGACCCCAGCAGAATTCCGTGCTGCCCTCAGGTGTCCTTAGTACACCCAGCCGTCCCAGAAAAAGACACAGAGTGTCATTTCGGGAATAACACTGTGCTCAACCCACTACAGTTCTCCCAGTCTCCTGGGAAGACGCCAAAGGGAAGTGCGGTGCGAACCGGAGGTGGGGGCAAGGCTGGTCGGGAGCAGACGAGGCGGTTCCCCTGCAGGCGGTTCGGGATGAAGATCTGCCCACCTGTTGATTGCTGATGCGAGGATTGGCGATCCGAGGCTGCTAGCCCTCGATGGTTGCCTCGTCCACCAGCATGATGGGAATGTCGTCCTTGACCGGATAAACCCGGCGGCACTGCTTGCACTTCAAGCTCTCCGGGTTTTCCCGGTATTCGAGGGGCTGTTTGCAGGCGGGACAGACCAGAATTTCCAACAAGTCCTTGGCAATCATGACAAAGGCATTGTACGACACAAACGAAAAATCAATTCACCACAAAGGGTCCCTCCGCGGTGAGATTCCTCTCACCCCATGCGATAGAATCTGAACGAAGCGAAATATGCCCGCCAGAATCCTCGACGGCACGAAGATCGCGAGCGACATCCGCGGCGAAGTGGCTGCGGAAGTGAAGACAATGGCTGCCGCCGGAGTGCGCCCTGGCCTCGCTGTCGTCCTCGCCGGCCACAACCCAGCGTCGGAGATTTACGTGCGCGGCAAAGTCAGAGCCTGCGAAGAACTTAACATCTACAGCGAGCAGCACACTCCCCCTGAGACCGCAACCACCGCCGAACTGCTCGCTCTGGTCGAAAATCTCAACCGCCGCGACGAGATTGACGGCATCCTGGTGCAGTTGCCTCTGCCCCCGCAAGTGGACTCGAAGAAAGTATTGATGGCCGTCGATCCAGCGAAAGATGTCGACGGCTTCCACCCCGTCAACGTCGGCTTTCTCTCCACGCAGCGCCCCGGTCTGGTGCCTTGTACGCCCGCAGGAGTGATCGAGATACTGCAGCGCAGCCACATCCCCATCGCCGGCCAGGAAGCCGTCGTCGTAGGACGCAGCGATATCGTGGGCAAGCCTGCGGCTATGCTGCTGCTCAATGCCAACGCCACGGTTACCGTCTGCCATTCGAAAACTCAAGATCTGCCCGGAGTTNNCGCGCGACTTCGTGAAGCCCGGTGCCACTGTGATTGATGTCGGCATGAACAAAGTGACCGACGCCGCGGTTTTCCAACGCCTGTTCGGCGGCAAGTTGTACAAAAACGCCAAGCGCGAAGAAACTTTCCGCAAGAAGGGATCTGCGCTGGTCGGCGATGTGCATCCGGAAGTGGCCGAAGTCGCGGGAGCGCTCACTCCCGTCCCCGGCGGCGTCGGTCCGCTGACCATCGCCATGCTGATGTACAACACAGTGAAAGCCGCGAAGATGCGGCGCGGCAGCCGTGTGCCGGAACTAGCACGTTCTTGAGCACTGAATGAGAATCCACCACGGAGGCGCGGAGACACGGAGAAGAGAATTTTCTAATAAGTTGTCTTCGGTCACCGCTAGACCGAAGAAGCGGAACGCTCAGCTGTCAGACTTTCTATTCTTAAGCAGCTAAGCTCTTGTTTTTCTCCGTGCCTCGGTGTCTCCGTGGTGGATTTGTCTGCGGAGGGCGCATGCTGAAGGTCGGCCTCACCGGCGGAATCGCGTCCGGCAAATCGGTTGTCGGCGAGATGTTGGTCGCCCTGGGCGCGCATCTCGTCCAGGCCGACCGTATTGCCCACCAACTGATGCTGCCCGGCCAGCCCGTTTACAACGAGGTGGTGCGCCATTTCGGCGGCGGAATTCTCAATCCCGACCTCAGCGTGAACCGCGCCAAGCTGGCGGAGGCTGCCTTTGGATCAGCCACGCCCGCCGCGGAGTCCAGGCCGGCGGCCACGCCTTCCCCCCTCTCGTTTTCCTCCATGTCGTCTTCCGCCATCCCATCTCGCGTGAAAGAGTTGAACCGCATCGTGCATCCCGCGGTGATTCGCAGCCAGGAGGAGTGGATGGAAGAAATGGGACAGCAGGATCCTCACGCCGTCGCCATCGTGGAAGCCGCGCTTATCATCGAGGCAGGCGCGGCGAAACGGTTCGACCGCCTGATCGTGGTCACCTGCAGCGACGAGCAACGCGTTGCCCGCTTCGCCGCACGCCAGAAATTAGACCTGGAAGCCGCCCGTAAAGAAGTAGCCCGCCGCATGGCCGCGCAACTGCCCGAAGCGGAAAAAATCAAAGCCGTAGACTATGTAATCGACAACTCCGGCTCGCTCGATCACACGCGAGCGCAGGTGCAGCAGGTGTGGGCGAAGCTGCGCTCGGATCCGCGAACTCCGGACAGTCATGCTTGCTAAACAGATGGCGGAAAGGAAACAGCCTCACTTCTTCAAGAACTTTCCCTCCTGTAACTCCTGAAATGCCTGCTGCAACTGGGCCTGCGTATTCATCACGATGGGTCCGTACCACGCTACTGGCTCCTCGAGAGGTTTCCCCGAGACCAGGAGAAACCGGATCCCATCTTCTCCGGCTTGCACGGTAACCTCGTCGCCTCGGTCAAAAAGTATGAGCGAGCGGTTGTCCGCCTCCACGGGAGGCGTGGTGTCTAACCATTTCACAGCCTCCGTCGGCACGGCCAGCGGACCAGACGAGTTACAGAACTTTCCGCTTCCCGCAAAAACATAGGCGAAGGCGTGCCGAGTCGTCTCCACAGGCAGGGTCTTTCTCTTGCCCGGAGAAACTGACACATCGAGGTAAATCGGATCGGCCGCAATCCCATCCACGGGACCTTTCTTTCCCCAAAAACTTCCGCACACGACTCGCACGTGAGTGCCGTCATCGTCCTTGATCTCGGGAATATCCAACGCCTTCACTTCCTGATATCGCGGCGCGGTCATCTTCAGCGATGCCGGAAGATTCGCCCACAACTGAAAACCATGCATGCGTCCCGATTGATCGCCCTTGGGCATCTCCTGATGGATGATGCCGCTGCCCGCCGTCATCCACTGCACGTCGCCGGCGGCGATGGCGCCGCGGTTTCCCATACTGTCGCCGTGTTCCACCGTTCCGGCAAGCACGTACGTGATGGTCTCGATCCCGCGGTGAGGATGCCACGGGAAGCCCGCCAGATAATCCTCGGGAACGTCGTTGCGAAAATCGTCGAGCAAAAGGAACGGATCCGTCTCTTTTGTGTTTCCAAAGCCGAAGGCGCGGCGCAGGTGCACGCCCGCACCTTCGAGCGTCGGCTTCGACTTGATAACCCGCTTTACTGGTCGAATGGACATAGAAAACCTCTCGTCGAGAAGTCTTTTGATGTCGAACAGGCGATCGGGGATTCTCAGACGCCGGATTGACGCCCTAGCGCGCTGTCAGGCTGTGTACTTCGGCGATATAGCCGCCCGGAAATTGCACGATGGCGCTGCTCCGGTCGCCGGCAGCGTAAGGCGCCGATAGGATCTTCGCCCCGGCGGCCTTCGCTTTTTCCAGCGTCGCGGCCAGATCCTTTACCTGGTATCCGGTGGTCTCGCGGCCGAAGGGATAGGGGAGATGGCCATCCGTGACCATTACCTGCATGTTTCCGAACAGGGACGCGATGCGGATGCGGCGGTAGGTTTCTCCTGGGCGCCCGATTTCGCCAGCGTCGGCGTGCTTGTCGTCTCCGACAATCTTGCCCTGGGAGAAGCGTACGAAGGCTGTCACAAAATTATCGGCTTGATCGGGCGATACATAGACCCGGTTGTCGGGAATGGTTTCCAGCGGCGGGTTCGTGGATGACTTGAAGTGAGCATACAGTTGCATTTTCAGGCCGCCGGGCCACTGGATGATTGCGTCCACGCCGATAGGGTCTTTAAAGGGTTCGACAATCACTTCCGCTCCCGCGGCTCGCGCGGCCTTGAGTGCCTGATCCATGTCCGTGACCAGACTTCCGCCCCGCTCCTCTCCAAAAGGAAAAGGCACCGGCGTCTGAAAGGCGAAGACCGAAAGCAGTCCCACTGGAGTCAGCACAGCCTGCCACTGGGTGCTGCTGGCGACTGGTGTGATGTTCGACACAAAAATCTTGGTGGCCGTTCCGCCAAAGGTAGCGATGAGGCTTTTTACCAGCGCATCGAGGTCGCTCGGCGAAGCGACGTAAACGTGCGTCGTGCCGTATTCCGGGCCCACGGCAATGGGCGTGCGGCCTGCGGGCATAGCCTTGGCGTCCGACGCGTAAGCCGCGAGGGGCAGTAAGAATGCCGTCACAAGGACAATCGCGCTGTAGAGCCGACGTGCGTATGCTGCATGGCGCCCGCTCACCTTTGGCACGTTAGTGTGGGCTTCACAACTTCCTTTGTCCGGCTGTAGAGAACGTTTCATGGAGCAACTCCTCTCATGTGCCAAAATCATCCAATTCTGATTTTGGGTAACGCTAGAATTTGTACCCGGTCCATAAGGCCCAATAGTTGAGGTTCCGGCCGGGTTGCGTTTGTTTTAGGAAGCTTCCTGCGTAATAGATCCCGTACTGCCCTTTAAACCAGAGGTGACGATTCGCCTGCCAATTGACCTCTGTGCCGGGCCTGTGACCAACGTATCGTGCGCGACTATCATCTGCGGCCCTGATCAGAAATCCCGGAACAGCATACACGCCATCCTCAAGGTTTTCCCGCCACTGAAAAATCCAGTCCACCGACCAGGACACGCCATGGGGAAATGCGGTATCTACGCCGGGATGAATATCGATGAAGTTGACCGGGCCAGGTCCAGTTGTGGTCAGGACCCCAAAGTACTCGCCTTTCGGAAACAACGGATTGAACGTGCCTAGCATTTTAGAGTTTGGGTTATCACCGCTGGAGATGTCGGCCCGTGCGATGAAGCGCGGNNGTGCCGAACTGCCAGAGGGCCTCGTAGTTGAAGTCCCATCCCGGCTTATCTTTGGCGATGGGGCGGGAAATTCTGGCTCCGAGGGAGTGGCGCACTTCCTGCGCGGTGCCGCGCTCGAAGGTCGCCTGTTTTCGGTCCAGGCCCAGGTAGTAAACGTCTACAGAAACTTTCTGCGGTGCGGGCCGGGTTGCGTAGACGCCCCAGAAACCAACCGTGTGGTCGGGGACATTGTTGAAGAATCCGAAATTGTCCACGTCTGGGCGCAGCGCGAATCCGTCGATCTTCCAGGA
>PLKR01000135.1 GCA_003140655.1 Acidobacteriaceae bacterium
ACCCCGGTACGGTGTCACGCCGCTCGCAACAGTCGTGAAATGGGGTAAGCGTCTGCTGTCGGATGGCGCTGCCGATAGTCTGATTCGCCGCAGGCTCGGAATCGTCCGCGAGCCGCAATAAGCAAGCGGCAAGGCCGCAACTTCAAGCAAACCCGGGATCGCACCAAGCCAACGAATCAAGCTGGCAAGCGTATAGATTTGGCACTACTGCCCGCTCACGGATTCGTCGCCTGAAACGACAAGCTGTTCTCTCGAAGTTCTTCCCAGCGTTTCCGCCACTCCTCGTGTTTCGGGCTTTCCGCGTAGTCCGCCGCCGCTTCCGGGCTGGCGAACTCGATGGCGTACACGCCGTCAAAGTCGCGAATCTGGTTTCGCCCTGTCTTGAGCCAGATATTCTTGATGCCGGGAATTTTCGCGGCCATGGTCTTGATCCCGTTCAGCGCCTGGTCCTTATCATCCTGCGAAGCAGTGTTTTTCCACTTGTAGACCACCACGTGAATGACCGTTTTCGGCTGCCCAAACCTGTTTTGCGCCTCCACGCTGCGGGCATGCCACGTTCCGGCGGCGACTCCCGCTAGAAACAGACCCGCACCTACAGCGATCTTCGCCAGCCAATGATTCGCGAACGACGTCATGATCTTCCTCCGGCATGCAATTGTAGGGGCGGGGCTTGCTCCGCCCGGCCATCGCGTCTTGTCGTGAACCCCACCGCGCGTTGGTGAGTCCACTTTGTGGACGCTAAGTCTCTACTGCAATTTTGGCACGCACTCACAGTCTAAGATAAGACATCACGCATCCGGCAACCAACCTTACCGTTTGACGTGCGCTCCTCGGGAACGTTACGCTCGAACCGTCGATTTTCCGCCGCAAAATGAATTCTTCCGACACAGAAATGCCTCAATCCGGGACTCCCGTTGCGGCTTTGCCCAAGCTCCCTATNNCTGCTGGGCTTTGCCACCATCGCCGCGGAATTTATTGCTCTTGATCTTCATCCGGAACTCGCAAAACAAGGCGGCATTCCTCCGCTCTATCTCTTTCTGGTCAATTTCGTCGGTGGAATCTACTGGTTTGTCTGCATTCACCGCTATCACGTCATTCTTGCGCATGTGCCCGGGTGGAAGCATCCCATTTCCCCGGCGCGAGCTGTCGGGTTCCACTTCATTCCGTTCTACAACTTGTACTGGATCTTTGTATGGCCAAAGGAAATCGCTAAGTTTGTGAACGAACGTCTGCGCGCTCCAGTCATGAAGCCGGTCGCAATCGGCGTTGCCATTCTCGGCGCCCTCGTCCTGCGCGTCCTCGACCCCGGCTTCGGCTTGATCCTGCTGTTTCTTCCCATGTCGTACATATCGGAATNNCGCCGCTTGCACCATCAGGTGCGTCATCGGCGTCGCACGAATGAATCCAACGTAGGAGCCGAGAGATGCCAGGAGGAAAGTTCTGCTCCACGATGTTTGCCGCAATGCTTGCTTTGTCGCTGCTCGGTGGTGCGCAAGACCATGCGGCAGCTGACTCGACCGCGCATGAAATCTTCAAGCAGCTGATCGAGATCAACACAACCGATTCCGCGGGCAACGTCACAACCGCAGCGGAAGCCATGGCCACGCGTCTTCGCGACGCGGGCTTCGCCGACAAAGACGTAATCGTCGCCGGGCCCACCGAGCGCAAGAAAAATCTCGTCGCTCGCGTCCACGGCACCGGGAAGCGCAAGCCCATCCTGTTCATCGGCCACCTGGATGTCGTCGAGGCCCGGCGTGAAGACTGGACCACCGATCCGTTCCAACTCGTCGAGAAAGACGGCTACTTNNACCACCGATCCGTTTCAATTCATCGAAAAAGACGGCTATTTCTATGGTCGCGGCACCGAGGACATGAAAGACGGCGACGCCATCCTGGTCACCAATTTCATCCGCTTGAAAAAAGAAGATTTCGTCCCCGACCGTGATCTGATCCTGGCTCTCACCGCTGACGAGGAAGGCGGCAGCTACAACGGTGTCGACTGGCTGCTGAAGGAACACCGCGACTGGATCGACGCCGAGTACTGCATCAATCTCGACGCCGGCGAATTNNCCGCCATTCAAGCCAGCGAAAAACTCTACGCTGATTTCCAGCTCGAATCCCTGAACGCCGGCGGCCACAGCTCCGTGCCCTCCAGCGACAACGCGATCTATCATCTGGCCGCTGCGCTGATACGCCTCCAGAGCTATTTTTTCCCCACTGAGATCAACGAAATCACACGCAACTACTTCCAGAAAACCGCCGAACTCACCGCCGGTCCGGTCGCAGCTNNGAGCCGCCGCAAAGGAGCCGCCGAACGCCGCCGCGGTCGCGCGCCTTTCCGCCATTCCTTACTACAACGCGCTGCTCCGCACGACTTGCGTCGCCACCATGCTCACCGGCGGCCACGCGCAGAACGCGCTTCCACAAATGGCCCGAGCCAACGTGAATTGCCGCATCTTCCCTGGCGAAGATCCCGATGCCATCCGCAAGACCATCGAACGGGTCATCGCCGATCCCAAGGTGGCAGTCAGCGACGTCCCCATTCACGCCGCCGATGGCTCCGTGGTCAAACTCGTCACCGTCCCGCCGTCTCCGCTGCTCCCGGAAGTCACCCACGCCATGGACGAAACCGTCCGTGCAATGTGGGGCAACGTCCCGGTCGTAGCCTCCATGTCTACCGGCGCCACCGACGGCCGCATCACCCGCACCGCGGGCATACCCACTTTCGGAATTTCCTCCATGTTTTTTGAAATGAACGACAATCGCGCTCACGGCAAAGACGAGCGGGTCGGCATCCAGGATTTTTACGATGGAGTCGAATT
>PLKR01000252.1 GCA_003140655.1 Acidobacteriaceae bacterium
GAGGCGGCATATTTTGCGCAGGTGGGTGCGGTTTACGAGATGGTCCTGCGCCGTGTAACGCCCATCGTGCCGCGTTTCTCGGCAACTCTGGTCGAGCCCAAGGTGCAGCGCTGGCTGGGGCAGTATGGCATCGCAGTTCCAGACGCATTCCAAGGGCTTGAGGCGCTTCGCCAGACGCTCGCCTCGCGCACTCTTCCAGCAGGGTTGCAGGCGGCCTTCGAGCGAGCGAACAAGTCGGTGGAAGAATCTTTTTCTGGCCTACAGGAGGCGCTGGCCAAACTCGATCCCACGCTCGTGGAAGCCAGCCAGACCGGTGTCTCAAAAGTGCATTACCAACTCGACCGCCTCCGTGAACGCGCCACGGCTGCCGAGTTACGCCGCAGCGAAGTAGTCAGCCGTCACGCCGAAGGGCTTAGCCAGGCGCTCTATCCCAACGGGGCTTTGCAGGAGCGCGGCGTGGCAGGCATATATTTCGCCGCTCGCCACGGAACCGAACTGTTGCGAAGCCTTCATGACACTCTGCGAACTGACTGCCACGACCACCAGATTCTGGAGTTGTAAAGCAACAACAGGGAATTGACGAGAGTCGAGGCCTGGTCGGAATCCGAGGGGCACGTGCGGACCACAGCGGTCTCGTGCGTGCTGGAGGTACGGCTGCTAATAGCCCACCGCTTCAGCAGTGGGTAGATGTGCGAACCCACGAGATTGGAAAGTTTTTCGGAAGCTGTGATATTGCGGCGGTTTTTTGTGGAGAAAACGCAATGCACGAGGCCGGAGACGTAGGTGTGCGACATGGATTGCGGTCGTCGCTCCGGGACTGGTTATAAGGAGGGCCGACTCTTCCCGCCGCTGAAGCGGTGGCTATTGGCAGTGGTCCCTCCGGGACTTTTTCGTTCTCCGGGACCTTAGTTTTTCAGAATGTATGCTCGAATTTTGTTTTCTTTCTTCGTGACTCGCTTCGTTAACTCTCCTTTTTTCTTGATCTTCCGCGCTTTTTTTAATGGTAGTGATCACCACCAACACCGGGCGGCAGCCCTGAGCTATTCAGGGTAGCTTACCTAGTCGCCCTGATTAGATGTCCCTCTGTCCCACTCTCGCATGGGGTGGTTGCGGGGGCCGTGAGTTTCCTAGGACTAGGCACGACAAACATCCAGGCCTTACGATTCCCACATTAGCGCGATGCTTCTGTGGAAGGAAAGGTTAGATGTCACAACGCGGAAAATTTAGTTGTGGAAAAACAGCGGCATTCCGGTCTGGCTCAAGAACCAGAAGCCTTTAACCGCAAAGTTCGCGAAGAACGTCCGCTAAGGGCGCTAAAAAGAACACAGGCTACTCACGGGGCTATTGCCGGAGCCAGGTTTCGAGTTGCTGCAGCGATTCTACGCGAGGGAGTTCGCGGTCGCGGTAAGCTCCGGCGACATCGAACAAAACCGCCTGCATTCCCGCATTGCGAGCTCCCAGATAGTCAACGGAATATACATCCCCCACGTACAGGCTCTCGTGGGCGCGTGCCCGCATTGTCGCGAGCGCTGCCTCGAAGATTTCCGGACGGGGCTTCTCGACTCCAACGATTCCGGAATCGGTGATGCTTTCGAAACAGCCGGCAATGCCGCAGCGGGAAAGCACGTGCTCGATCGCGCCATCGGCATTGGAGATCACGCCGATGCGAAAGTTCTGGCCGATTCGGTTGAGGGCATCGCGCGTTCCGGAGAGGATCTGGTCCCAGTTCGCCGAGTTCTGGGTGTTCTCTACCAGCGCATCGCGGATGCCAGTGTCCTCGCCGAGATCCTGCAGCAAGTAAGTGTGAAATCTCCACCAGAAGCCGTGATCGACTCTGCCGCTCTGCATGCCCTGGTCGAACTCCGCTTTCGTTCTGCGCTCCAGGGCCTGCCATTGCTCGAGCGTGGGATGACGATCGCTCGCGATGGGGGCCAGCATCTTCGCGCGGTTGGGGAAGAGAAGTGTGTTGCCGACATCAAAGAAAATGACGCGCCGTTCTGCCATGTGTCCATCTTACTGAAGGCATCCGCGGGAGCGGGCAGGCGGGTTCTAGTTTCCGCAGGTTCCAGATTTGGAAACCGTTGACACGGCTGATGCCCTTGCAGCCACTCGCGCGTGACCCGTGCAGGGAAAAATTGTAATATCCAATCACTTGGGCGCTAAGGCGTCCTTCTGGGGGTTTGGCGCGTGCTATGGCTCTATCTTCAACAAACCTGATGATCTCGGGCTTCGCGCGCAGCACGCGTGCTGCGCTCTCGCTTCACAACCTGTTGCGCGCTCAGTCCCTGGTCGCAGCCAGCCTCATGCTATTTGCGCGCCATTCCCGCCGCCAGAATGACGTTTACAACATTCTCTGGGCCGTCGTCTTCGGGTTCGCCACGCTGAATATCCTGAGCCTGGCCGCGAGGCGCTTCGAGCCCAACCGCCGCGGTCTCACCTTCGGAGAGTTGCTGGCCGTGCTGGTTGTCCTGCTCTCGATCTTCCTGCTGGGCTGGGAGATGTTGGGCCTGTTGCACATCTTCCCCATCAAACTTCATCGCTGAACCTTACTGCTGGCTTTGCTGCTGGAGCTTGCGCTGAAGCCGGCCCGCTTCGTCCACTTTTGCGGTATGATTCGCACAATGGCGAAGAATCCCCCCACGATCGAAGTTACTTGTCCCTGCTGCAGCGCTCTGCTGAAGGTGGATACGGCAACCGCAGAAGTGATCGCTCACACCGCTGCGGTGAAGCCCCGGATGTTCAATGACATGGAGGAAGCCGCCCGCGCCATGAAGGAACAGGATAGCCGCCGCGAATCCATCTTCCGGCAATCGGTGGAAGCGCAAAAACATGCTTCCGAGCTGCTGGAAAAGAAGTTTCAGGAGGCGGTGAAGAAAGCCAAGGAAACTCCCGACACGGGCAAGCCCATCCGCGATTTCGATCTGGATTGAGGAGCAGTGGCCAGTGGCCAATGGTCAGTGGTCAGAAAAACCCACGGGCCACTGGAGACTGGCCACTGACGTTTAACGCGATGGAAATTCGTCCGCTGCTTCTTGGTCACCGTGGCTCGCGTGCCGAGAAGTCCATTCCGGAAAACACGCTGGCCTCATTTGATCTTGCGCTCGCTTCTGGTTGCGACGGTTTTGAATTTGACGTACGGCTCACGGCCGACGGACAAGCGGTCGTTTGTCACGATGCGAAAACCCGCGGCCTTGAGATTGCGCAGTCCCCGGCGCAACAGCTAGGCTTGCTCTTATTGTGCGACGTCTTAACTCGCTACCAGAGCATCGCTTTTCTCGATATCGAACTGAAGGTCTGCGGCCTGGAGACAATCACGGTGGATTTGCTGCGGAAGCGTGCGCCGGCCCGCGGCTT
>PLKR01000111.1 GCA_003140655.1 Acidobacteriaceae bacterium
CACCTATTTTCGCGTGCTCCTCAGCAACGGACAGCGCTACGTCCTGCGTCGCCAGGAGGCGCAAGAGGTGTGGTCGCTCGAAGCCTTCCGCGCAAAAAACCACTGAGGGCACAGTAACTTAACGCACCATCCTGGAGTCCAGACGCGTGACGCTAATAGGCTAAGGTATCGTTGACACAAAAATAAATGGCGGCGTATAGTCACACTACTGATCCGGGTCGAGTGGTTCCCTTGCTCTCTGTTGCCACGCCCACGGCCAAAGCAGCAAAGACAAGAAAGGAACGCATGCGGCGTTCTGTGGAAATGCGATTCGATCGGCGCGTGATTGGGCTTGTCGTCACGCTCGGGCTAATGGTTTTCGCGGCGTCTCTCGGGGCTCAAACACCCCCCGATCCGAGCGCCGCGCCCAAAACGGATGCCGCGCCAGCCTCATCGGCGGCGCAGTCGAGCCCCGCAGCACCGTCGACGCCTGCAGTCAATGCCAGCGGAAGCAACCAGAGCAGCGCGGAACTATCCAGCCACGACACTTCCCCCACATTCAAGGTTCGCGTGAACCTCGTGCTGGTGCGCGTCGTGGTGCGCGATCAACAAGGCAATGTCATCACCAACCTCAAGAAAGAAGACTTTCAGCTTCAGGACAATCGCAAGCCGCAGACGATCTCGACCTTTAGCGCGGAAACTCCGGTATCCCACGCCATTGTGCCGGCGAGCCCAGCAACGGTAACCCAGGCGGAAGAACCTTCGTCCGAGGCGCCCGAGGCCGCCGCCACGTTACCCCAACGTTTTGTCGCCGTGGTTTTCGACGACACCAACATGCAGACGCAAGACACGCTTTCGATTCGCGCCGCGGCCTCTCACCTATTTAGTTCCATGGCGCCTTCTGATCGCGTCGGCATTTACACCACTTCCGGTCAATTCAGCCTGGAGTTTACTTCCAATCCTGCGCAGCTTCACGAATCCCTGCTTCACATTGTGCCGCATCCTCTGGCGAGGGCACCGGGGGAGTACGAATGTCCGGACATCAGTTATTTTCAAGCGGATCGCATTGTAAATTACAGCGACACGCAGGCGCTTGCCATCGCGGCGCAGGACGCGATTGCGTGCAGTGGCGGCTCAATACCCGCGTCGGCTGCGCAGGCCCTGGCCCAGACCGCGGCCGAGCGCACGGCGAGTATAGGAGATTCGCAAACCGAGTACGTCTACCGTCATCTGGAAGACGCCTTGCGCCGCCTTTCCGGCATGCCCGGGCAGCGCGTGATGGTGTTCGTCTCGCCGGGCTTTATCGTTACGACGAACACGCGGGAAGGCGGCGACTTCATCGATCGCGCCAATCGCGCCAACGTAGTAATCAATGTTATCGACGCGCGCGGTCTTTATACGCCGGACATGGGCGACATCTCCCAGCCGACCCAAGGAAGCCCTCTGACCATGGGCCCGAGATCCGCGTATCTTAACGAAGCTCAATTTGCACAATCCGATATTCTCGCACAGTTTGCCGATGGTACCGGCGGCACTTACTTTCACAATCGCAACGATCTGGAGCAAGGCCTGCGCAGTGCAATTGTCGCTCCGCCGCTTTCTTATCTGATCGGTTTCTCGCCGCAGAACCTCAAAGTCGACGGCCACTACCACGTCCTCAAGGTTTCGCTGGCGGGCAAGCAAAAGTTCGTCATTCAGGCGCGCCACGGCTACTACGCGCCCAAGCTGTAAGGGCTGCGCGCAGCCCCGCTCCCCTGGCGNNACGCAATTTTTCAAAACCGATGAGACGCAGGCGCGCCTGGCGGTGCTCACCCACGTGGACGTCAAAGGGATTCATTTTCGCAAAGCGGAAGGGCGCAGCCGCGACGACCTTACCTTTGCCACGGCGATCTTCGACGAAAATGGCAATTTCGTTACCGGCGGCGAGAAAGTTGTAGAGATGCGCCTGCTGGACCCCACTTTGGACCGCCTGAACCATTCCGGCTTCACCGTGAAATCGAGTTTTGATGTGAAGCCTGGCGCGTACCTGGTGCGTATGGTCGTGCGCGACGCCGAAGGGTCGCAGATGGCTGCGCGTAATGGCGCCGTCGTGATTCCGTACTAGTTTTGGTTTTTGCTTTTGGGGGAGCACACATGAATACCTTCGCGAACAGGTGGCAACGCCGGGTTGTCGGCACGCTCGCGGCCGCTGTCGTTCTCATCGCGCCGGCCCGACTTCGCGCGCAACAAACGCCCGCNNCCCCTGCAGCGTCCGCTCCGGCGGAGCAGCAGGGCCCGATCATCCGGAAAGAGTCGAAACTTGTTCTTGTCGATGCCGTCGTCACGGATAAAAAAGGCAGTTACGTTCATGACCTAACCCAGAAAGATTTCAAAGTCTTCGAAGACAATAAAGAACAGCAGGTAGCCAGCTTTTCCGTCGGTTCTGACGCCGCCCTACAAGCCAACAACGGACAAAAGCACTACCTAGTTTTGTTTTTCGACAATTCCTCGATGGCAGCCCCCGATCAGATCCAGGCTCGCGGCGCCGCCGCGAAATTCGTGGACGCCAACGCTGGGCCGGACCGCGTTATGGCGGTGGCCGAGTTTGGCGGCGTACTGCGCATTGCGCAGAACTTCACGGCGAATCCAGATGTGCTGCGTGCGGCCATCAGCGGCGTGAAAACCGCCTTCGTGGCGTCGAATGTCTCGCCCGACCCGTCCGGTTCGGGTGGGGGTTCTTTGCCCGGATTTTCTGCCAGCAACGCCGAAGCGGAATATGGCGCGCGCAGCATGCTGCTCGCGGTTCGCAGCCTGGCGAAGAATCTGCGCTCCGTTCCTGGCCGCAAGA
>PLKR01000132.1 GCA_003140655.1 Acidobacteriaceae bacterium
GACATTTTTTGAAATTTATTTTGGCAATAATATAGTACGGTAACCAAATTTCTCTTGACAGGCTTTGGTTAGTCTGCTACCTTACCTTCATGGAACAGCCAAAGACACTGCAAGCCGCCATCCGGCATTTCTCAGATGAGCAAGTCTGCATTGACACCGTAGCCCGCCTCCGCTGGGCGAATGGCCCGGAGTGTCCCGCTTGCGGCCACAAAGAGCATTACTACCTTGCGACTCAAAAACGCTGGAAGTGTAAAGAGTGCTACAAGCAGTTCACTGTAAAACTGGGCACCATTTTCGAGGATTCCCCGATCAAACTGGACAAATGGCTCACCGCACTCTGGATGCTTGTGAACTGCAAAAACGGGGTCAGCTCCTACGAAGTCGGCAAGGCCGTGGGGATCACCCAAAAGTCCGCATGGTTCGTTCTGCATCGCCTTCGCTTCGCTTTGCAGACTGGCAGCATTACCAAACTGGGCGGAAGCGGCACTCCGGTCGAAGTGGACGAAACCTTCATCGGCGGCAAGGCTCGATTCATGCACAGATCGAAGCGGGAGCGCCTGAGCAGTGAAGGCGGAATGCAAGGTGGACACGGCAAGGCTGTCGTTATGGGATTGTTGGAGCGCGGCGGCAAGGTGAAAACCGCCGTGATTCCCCATCGCAAACAGAATATCCCAGAAAAGATCGTGCGCGAACTTGTGGAGCCGGGAGCCGAAGTTCATACTGATGAATTCATGGGCTACAACAATCTGAAAGATGGTTACATCCACAAAGTAGTCAATCATCTTGAAGGCTACGTGAAGGAAAATGTCCACACTAACGGGATCGAGAATTTCTGGTCGCTCTTGAAACGCGGCCTTGGTGGAACCTATATCGCCGTCGAGCCGTTCCACCTGTTCCGGTACGTAGACGAACAAGCGTTCCGCTATAACCATCGAAAAGATGCGGACGGCAACAAGTTGAATGATTCGCAGCGTTTCGAATTAGCTTTATCGCAGATCGCGGGGAAGCGGTTAACCTTTGCTGAGGTAACTGGCAAGGTGGGAGAAACGGCTTTCTAATCCTTTGCGCGGGAAGCGCGGTCGGAAGCCCGCTTCGCCCGCTGTCTCCGCGCTCGCCTCTCGGCGTCGAGTTGAGCCTTGAGAGCCGAGTGCGGGACAGACAGAACTTTTTTAAGAGCGGTTTCAAACGTAGCGTATTCACCTGTTGGATTCTTCGCGGGACTCTTCGGGTGATTCGCCATTGTCGTGTGCCTTTCGGCGTCTGCAATCTTAGTGTGCCTAAAGGCGTGCCGAAATGCAACCGTGGATTAAGTGTCCTTACACTCTGATCAGTTGGTGGGATATGGAGAAGTTTGCAGCGGAGCATTTCGTCAATATCGGATCCCAGCTTGCTGGAATGTCGGGGATGCTTAATCGCCTTCACGCTTTCCAGACGCTGGGGCTGCCGGATCGCCGAGAAACAGCGGCCAAATTGCGGACTCTCATAGACACTTGCAATAGGATCAGCCTGCGCGTTACGGCTGGGCATGCCGGACAAGTGGTGAGAAACCTTGAGACCGCAGATGCTAGCTTCAGTGGCACGCAAGTGTCTCAAATGCTCACCTCTATCGGGATGAACCTGTGCAGCGAGATGGAAACGCACTTGTTTATGAGGGTGTTTCCTGACCGAGCAGAGTTCTATGAGCGCGACGATCTCTTTGGCGCTACTGTGGCGAACAACTTTACGAACGCCAAGCGCGATATTAGAGAAGCTGGTAGCTGCTACGCCGCTGACCGAAACACGGCTTGCGTAATGCATTTGATGAGAGTCCTGGAGGTCGGATTGTCTGTACTCGCCGCCCAGGTTGGCATTTCCTTTGATCGCCGAAACTGGGAAAACGTAATTAACGACATCGAAGCGGAAACCAGAAAGATCAACGGCCCGCATGCGGGTGCCGATTGGAAAGCAAGACAAGAGTTTTACTCCGGTGCCGCTAAAGACTTCCGCTACTTCAAAAACGCTTGGCGCAATCACGCGATGCACTACCGAGAACACTATGAAGCCCCCGAAGCGAAAAGCATTCTGGATCATGTCAGGGCTTTCATGGTTCAGCTTGCAGATGGCGGACTGAAGGAGTAGGCGTATATGGAACCCGTTTATTCCGGCGTGAGATGTAAGACAGAGGACTGTCAAGGCGTCATCCTACTCAAGCCCCTCGGTCTTTACGATCCCGAAAGAATCACGATTCCAGAATGCGAGGAAGATAACTTTTCGCGGCGTTGTGACGCTTGTCATCGGGATCATCTATACAAGATGGAGGACGCGAGATTGTTTTTCGTCCGTCCAGTTTCGGGCGACTAATTTCCACAACGTTAGCCGCATCCACACACATTGATTCCACCCCGTCGGACCAGAGCGAAATACGAATGGGCCCGTCGTGCCGCTGCTTTACGATGGTTGGAGCTTGCTGCTGCCCTGTCACGGTAAGTCCTTTCTTATCACAGTTTGGTTAGCGTAGTAAATTAGTGCCTTTATTTTCTCCACGTTTTCAACCACTTAAGCAAAAACCAACCCCTCGCACCTCTTGACAACTTTTTCCACAGGCTATTTCTGTTCATTCCGTCCTCGTCGGACACACCGCGGCGGACATTCACGACGCACTTCGTCGGGAGAATCACCCTTAACCGAGAGAAGCTACGCCTTCCGCTACATTGAGTCCAGGTAGTAATCTCCTCGTCGCTCATAGCGCCTCCTCGTTCGTCTCAGGCAGCCGATCCAGCAATTCTGCTTTGAGAAACGCTTCGCTTAGTTCGTCGATCAGATCCGGCAGCCGGCGTTCGATCGTCTTGCGGGTGCAGTGAAGAATTCGCGCCGCCGCGTCGTGGTCGTACTCTTGCAGGCAAACGCGCGCAATAAGCTGTCGGTCGAAGTCATCCAACCGGTCCAGGCATCGCTCCATGTCATGGAGAAAGATCACGCGCGATTCGAACGTGGTCGCTGTCGAGGACGTGATCTTCGCGCGAAATAGCTCCCGGCCAAGCAGAGACGGCAATCGCCCCGCCTCCAGCGACCACTGCATATAGCGCCGCAACAACGCCCATGTTTTCTTTCGGTATAGCCAGATGTCCGGGTCACTGTCCCATTGCGCCCTCCAAGCCCGGCCACAATCCTGGTCCGGCGCGTCATCTGCCACGGCTGCGATCCACTCCACAAAGCCGTTCATACCACACCTCCCGCCGCATCCAAATCCAATCCCCCGTATTCCTCACAGTCCTCGAAGTCGCTGTCATCCATGCCCCAGCGCGGACCCTGCGGCATCCTTGCCGTTTCAGCTTTGCGCGAGGCCGGCGGCAGTTCACCCATGGCACGCCCGCAGGCCACACAATAGATTTGCCCTCCGCCTACTGGACGCAGCCACAAGCCGCCACAGCGTTCGCAATACTTCAGCTCGAATTGCAACTCGTTTACAGAACTGCTCTCCGTTACCCTGGCTTTCATCACTCCTCCTGAAACTCCGGGCTCCGCGTTGGGAACCTAGGCGGTTGCGGTTCAGACTCTGCTGAAGCCCGAAGGCTGCAGCCGAAAAAAAAGCCCTGCGCCGGTCGCCGCTTCCGAAGCGGAAACCGAACGCAGGGCTCGTTTCTCTTACGATGACCTGCTTGAGCTATTTACTTGTCGAACTTACTGTTGCCAAACTTGTTGCCGAACTTTTGCCAAGCTTGTTGCCAAACTTGTTGCCGAACTCGTTGGCCGTATGGTTGACCTGGCATGCCCGGCAAAAAGGCTTAACCCGATTGCCCGCAACCATTTATGGTTCAATCGACATGCCGCGTTCCAACATTGAGCCGGAGTCGCGCTGGCGAAAAAACCCCTCTTCGTAACCCGATTTAAGAACCCGGCCGTTTTGCACCACCACGCTGATCCGCCCGCTAAACTTCACCGACCTCAGCAGCCGCTCCATGGCCGCGGAAAGCACCTCGGCCGCCCGCACCTTCCGGCGGAATTCGACGAAGTCCTTTTCTTCGTTGCAGTTATCCTCGCTACTCATCGCTGGTAATCCCTGAAAGAGAATGGGGTTATACACTACGGCGATCGTATAGCTGCTAAATTTCGGAGTCAAGGTCGTTATACCAAAGG
>PLKR01000236.1:0-1833 GCA_003140655.1 Acidobacteriaceae bacterium
GGACCAATCAGGCGGATGAACAAGTATCCGGCAGCGATGATGATGCGTAGGACAATTCTCTGGCGTAGGGTGAAGCGGCGGGGATCGGGAGTCACGTCGACAGTGGGACTTTCGTGGGTGGTGGCTTCCGTCACGGAGTTATTGTAACGGGAAGGCGGTAAGGGCGCGTCTCGCTGCGCTTGGCTGGACAACCGAGGCGGCTGTCCTCACATATTCTCTTCTAATGCTGAGGTTTGCTTTAGCTTTCCAGGTAGGCGTCGACCCACTCTTTAACTCTCTGGCGGCGCTCGTCGGCGGGTTCGAAGTGGACGCCGAAAGACTTGCTCTTACGCCAGGTCACAACGCCGCGGACAGAGACTCGGGGCAGAGTGAGCAGGGAGAATGAGATGTCGACGTTGGTTCCCGCAGGCATATCTTCGGCGCTCTTCACCGACATGCCGCCGGAGCTTATTTCGATGCTGGAAGCGGTCAGGCGGTGGCCGTCGTGACTGACTACGGTGACCTCGGTCATGATTGGGATGCGCGCGTAGCGGCGGAATTCGTGAAGCACAAGCATGTGGGTAGCGCGGACCAGTTTCAGCGCCGCGGGCCGCTCCAGAGGCTCCTGGAACATGGCGTTGATCCCGTACTTGGAATAGCGCATGGCCTCCTGCGCGCTGCCGCCCAGGCCGTATAGCACGAGGCGGCTGTTGGAGAGAGACGTACGAGCGGCCTCCATGACCGCTTCGGCGCCGGGCCTCAGGTTGAGTACGCAGGCTTCGAATTTCTCCTGGCGCAGGCGCTCGGCCGCACTTGAGGACACCAGCACCGTCTCAATGCCGAACTGGCGGAAACATTCTGTGAGCAGATACCTGGAAGACTCTTTGAGGTCGACCAGCGCAGCACGAGCCGCCACCTTTTTGGTGGGGGAATTGGGCGTGCGTGCCGGGGCAGTACCGAAGGCTTTTTCCATGTCAGCGCGACCGGTTTCCAGTACGAAAGTTTATTGTGGCGTGCCTTGGAGGAGATGGAAAGACCCTAAGGGGCAGGAGAGGGGGTACAAAAGTGTCATTACCTGGGTTGGACTGGTGGGTGGGAAGCGAGGAACGGGCTGGAGGGCCGGGTCATTGACCCGGAGCTGCCAGCCGGCTGCCAACGCTGCTCAGGAGTTTCTCCGCTGCCTCTCCGGGATCCTGGGAGGCAAAGTCCTCGTCCAAAATGAGAATAGAGACGGCGGGATCAATTTCCTCCAACGCTTTGAGTGTCGATTTGCCGTGTACGGATTGCAGACGCGCGGAAATCACCACCAGTTTCGCCTTCGTTGCCTTGAGTAGGATTCGGGCGTCGTTGATGCTCAGCGTGGTCATGGCGTTGTATCCGGCGCTGCATAGGACTTCCCGCAGGAACGTGCACACATCGATCGACTCGAAAACGCAAAGCATGCGTGGCCTTGCGTCTCCGGCTTTTCCCCGCGAATATCGCGAGCCCAGGTAGGCGGCCGTGATCGCCTCTTCGACCGAATCGTAGGTTTCAAATTGCGAGAGCAGGCTGGTCAGTTCCAGCATTTTGCGGATCCTGGCGGGCACTCCGCTGAGTTTGAGGTCGCCTCCCTTCGATCGTGCGGCGCGCATCAGGCGGACCAGCGCTCCCAACCCGCTGCTGTCGACGAACTCTACCTGGTCGAGCTGCAGCACGACGTCGCCGTACTTGTCGATGGAATCTCCAACCTGAGAGTGCAACGTAAAGACTTCATTTCCCGCCACGATGCGTCCGTGGCACTGAACGATCAAAACCTCGCCGACCGGGCGGCTCTCCAGGCGTAGTTGCATCACGCCTCCTCGTATTGAATTATCA
>PLKR01000236.1:1921-7376 GCA_003140655.1 Acidobacteriaceae bacterium
TATTCGAGCTTGGCCTTGCGGGCGTGATTGGGGACAAAGTCCATGCCGACGGTGTCGGGGTCCTGGCTGACGAGGTTGATGGTGGGAGGCAGGATCTGGTCGCGCAGGGCGAGGACGGTAATGCCGGCCTCGAGTCCGCCGGCGCCCCCGAGGAGNNGTGTCGCCGATGGGCGTGGAAGTGCCGTGGGCGTTGACGTAATCGACTTTGTCCGGGCTGATGCCGGCATCGCGCGCCGCGTTCCGCATCACGCGGAAACCCCCTTCGTGCTCAGGAGCAGGCTGCGTCATGTGGTAGGCATCGCCGGACATTCCATAACCGGCGACTTCGGCGAGGATGGGCGCTCCGCGCTTTTTGGCGTGTTCAAGTTCTTCGAGAACCAGAATGCCCGCGCCCTCGCCCATGACAAAGCCGTCGCGATCTTTGTCCCACGGACGGCTGGCTTTTTCTGGATCATCATTGCGCACGGAAAGAGCGCGCATTGCGGCAAATCCGCCGACACCCATCTGAGTAATGGCGGCCTCGGAGCCGCCTGCGATCATCACATCGGCGTCGTTGTGCTGGATGATGCGGAAAGAATCTCCGATGGAATGGGCGCTGGTGGTGCAGGCGGTAGCCGTGGCNNGCTGGGATAAAGAAAGGAGAAATCTTGCGCGGACCTCCTTCCATAAGGGCGCCGTGTTCGCGTTCGATAATGTCGAACCCACCAATGCCGGACCCGATGTGCACGCCCACGCGCTCAGCATTTTCGGGTGTGATCTGCAGGCCCGACATCTTGAACGCTTCATCCGCGGCGGCAATGGCCAGGTGAATGAAGCGTCCCATCTTCTTGACTTCCTTCTTCTCGATGAAGTTCAGAGGATCGAAGTTCTTGACCTCGGCGGCAATCTGGCAGGCGAAATTGCTGGAGTCGAACTGGGTGATGCGGGCCACGCCGCTTTTGCCGGCGAGCACCGCCTGCCACACTTCTCCAGTGGTATTTCCCACGCCGCAGATCAGGCCGATGCCGGTAACTACGACCCTGCGTCCCAAACTACTTGCCGCCTTTCGAATGCTTCCCGATGTAGTCGATGGCGTCCTGCACGGTGCGGATCTTTTCCGCNNCCCAGGTCGTCCACGAACGACGCGCTGGAGGTGACCTCGCCCTCATCCACACCCAACTGCTCTACGATGATCTGCTTTACTTTCTCGTCAACGGCTGCCATGTTTCTCCTCGCTTAAACCCGATTTGATTTTGAAATTCGATGCCGGGATGCAAGATCGCCGGATGCAAAAATCGCCCAATAAAGATCGCCCAATAGAAGACCGTCGCCTTCCCTTTCGACTGCTACTGCCAACGGAAAAAAGGCGAACGTGTAGTGTAACGGTCCCGGTAAATGGCTGTAAAGGAAGCGCAAACCTTTGCAGGCCAGCGCTGTAGTATCCTTCAGCATCCTAAACGTGGCCGCTCGTAACGGTCAAACCACATGCGTGCTGTCTTGCAGCGGGTGAGCCGCGCCCAAGTTGCGGTGAACGGAGAAATCACGGGCCAGATCGGCCTGGGGTTGCTGGTTTTGCTGGGCATCGGCCGCGATGATACCGAGGCAGATGCAATCTATCTATCAGAAAAAATCGCTGGCTTGCGAGTGTTTGAAGATCCCGAAGGAAAGATGAATCGCAGCGTGCAGGACGTTGGGGGCAGCGTGCTGGCAGTTTCGCAATTCACGCTCTACGGGGACGTGCGGCGCGGCAAGCGTCCGTCGTTCGACGCCGCGGCGCCTCCGGAAAAAGCGCGCCTGCTCTATGAATTCTTCGTGGAGCAGATTCGCGCTGCCGGGCTGCGTTGCGAGACCGGGCGATTTCAGGAAATGATGCAGGTGGAACTGGTGAATGAGGGACCGGTGACGATTTTGCTTGATTCTGGGAAGGGGTTTTAGAACAATCAGCGAGCTTCGAGGATCGCATCAGCCACGCGGGCTGCCTCTACGGCCGCTTTTACATCGTGCGTGCGCAAGATGTGCGCACCCTTGAGAATCAAGGCGGTGTGAGCGGCAAGATTTCCGTAAAGCCGGTCCGCGACGGCGGCGTCTTTCCCATCTTTCGCCAAGGTGCGGCCAAGGAACGATTTCCTCGACGTACCTGCCAACAGCGGGAAACCGAGCGATTGCAGTTCCTGAAAGCGACACAGCAGCGGATAGTTCTGATCGAAGTTTTTCCCGAAGCCGAAGCCCGGATCGAGCGCGATCCTTTCCCGGCGCACGCCGGCCAGCACCGCCGCTTCGACCCATTCCCGGAGTTCGCGCTTAACCAGCAGAACGATATCGCCGGGCGGCGGCAAATTGCGCCACTCTTCGGGGCGGCCACGCATGTGCATTAAAACGGCTCCGCATTTTATTTCGGCAATCGTCCTGGCCATCTGCGAATCCCAGCGCAGGCCGCTGACGTCGTTGACGATCTCGGCTCCTGCCGCTGCCGCGGCGCGCGCCACGCTGGCTTTGTACGTGTCAATCGAGATCACCGCATCCGGGCGCAGTTTCTTGAGCGCTGTGATCACAGGCAACACGCGCCGCAGCTCCTCTTCCGCACTGACGGCAATCTTAGGAACTGGAGAACTGCTCGAAGTCATCCTTGCTGCGTTCTCTTTTGCTTCTCGCTGAGGAGATGCGGCGGCGACGCTGGCGCCTGGTCGCGTGGATTCTCCGCCAATATCAATAATGTCTGCGCCCTCGTCGAGCAGCCGGATCGCGTGCGTGGTAGCTTTTTCGGAATCGAGGTAGAGGCCGCCGTCAGAAAAAGAGTCGGGAGTGACGTTGACGATGCCCATGATCAGCGTCCGCTTGCCCAGTTCCAGCGCGCGCGTACCCAGGCTCCACTGAAAGACAGCCCTCATGCGGCAGATTCTAAATGAAAGAGGAGATTGGAGAAGCAAAGCCGAGCGGATTCGCGCCCTTTTCCGATATGCAGGCCGGCGCGGAACGGTGAACTCCAACTACCGGCGACGGACCGCCGCATCCCGCATGCGCATAGTGCGAAGCGCGCCGGGACCCGTGCCAGTCGGCGGTTTACGCATTCCGTCCAGCAGGTCTTTAAGCACGACAGCGTTGTTGTGCTTCTCGTTTTTCGAGGCATACAAGAGCGTGAGGCGTTTCCTCTTGTGGGCCAGACTGTACAGCTTCTGCAAATCCCTTTCGGCTTCTGGACGGGACAATTCTCTCAGGTAACGCTTGCGAAAGAGCGCCCATCGTTCCGGCTGAGCGTGAAACCACGTCCGCAATGTGTCGGAGGGCGCAAGATCGCGAAGCCATTCATGCAAGGCGATCTCAGTTTTTCGGAGACCGCGCGGCCACAAGCGATCGACGAGAATGCGTGCTCCATCGGAGCGCGATACCGATTCATAAACCCGCTTCACGGCAACTGGCATGGCTTTGCGGCTTTCCTCTATCATTGTAAGTCGAGTGGAATGGCGACGGCTGTGGGAAACCGCGCACAAATTAAGACCGAGCGAATGCTGGTGACAGTGATAAAGATGCGAGTGATCGGGCGCCTGCATGACCAGAGGCTCACGATAGACCGTCGGCGTTGGATTAGCGCGGCGCTTGCCGCATGCCTTGCTGTGGCCGCACTCGCAGGTTGCGATGTGGAGCGTCGCCAATCAGATGCCGAACTCGGCCTCAACCCCCAGCAGGCCGCCGGACGCAAGATTTATGACAACTACTGCGACCGCTGTCATCGCCCCTATTCCACCAAGGGGAAAAAAGGTCCGGGCCTGAAGGGTTTATTCCAGCGCCAATATCTTCCCCTGAGCGGGCTGCCGGCGAATGACGACCGAGTCGGCGAAATCATTCGCTATGGCCGCCACGAAATGCCGGGCTACAGCCAAACCCTGAACCCGCAAGACCTGCAGGACCTGCTGGCCTACCTGCACACGCTGTAACCGGTGACACGTTGAATCAACCGTGCGGAGTTCGTTCTCTTCGTGGGATAATCTCCCCGTGAAAAACGCCGCGCTATCGGAGCTGTTTCGCCAGCTGCCTTCCGTGAATGATGTGATGGGTGCATCTGCGGTCGGCTCACTGGCGGCGAGCTATGGTCACGATTCCACCGCGGACGCGGTGCGCGTCGTGCTGGCCCGGCTGCGGCAGGAAATCACCTCGGGACTCCTGGACGAAGATGCGCTGGGGCTTGCGCTCTCGGGTTTGGCGGGCGCGGTGGAGAACCAACTTCGCCAGGCGCTGGGTTACTCTCTCCGGGCCGTGATCAACGCCACCGGAGTGATCCTTCATACGAATCTTGGCCGCGCCCCGCTGAGTGATGCGGCGATCGAACACATCCGCGAGACTGCCGCGAGTTATTCCAATCTGGAGTTTGAACTGGGTGCGGGAGAGCGTGGCAAGCGGGACGTCCACGTGGACCGCCTGTTTCAGCGCTTGCTGGGCGAAGAAGTAAAAAGCAAGGAGCATGCGGCTGTCTCCACCATCGTCGTAAATAACAATGCGGCTGCGGTTTTACTCGCGCTCAACACTCTGGCCGAAGGCGGAGAAGTCATCGTCTCGCGCGGCGAGTTGGTCGAGATCGGCGGCTCGTTCCGCATTCCCGACGTGATGGCCAAGTCGGGTGCAATTCTGCGCGAGGTGGGTACGACGAACCGCACCCGCACCGCCGACTACGAGCGGGCTATTACCGAACGAACGCGTCTTTTGCTGCGAGTGCACCGCTCGAACTTCGAGATTACGGGTTTCACCGAGCAAGCGTCCAAGGCTGAACTGGTCTCACTCGCGCGTGTGCGCGGCATTCCGCTGATGGAAGACCTCGGCAGCGGCGCGCTCTTTGACCTGCACTCGGTCGGAATCGGCGGCGAGCCGGGCGTGCTGGACAGCCTGCGCAGTGGCGTCGATATCGTCACTTATAGCGGCGACAAGTTGCTCGGCGGCCCGCAGGCAGGCTTGATCAGCGGCGGTTCGGAATTGATTGCGCGCATGCGATCCAATTCGCTGTTTCGCGCGTTGCGCGTGGATAAGCTGATCTACGCCGCGCTGGAAGCCACCCTCTTAGAGTACGTCCGGCACGATCACGATGCGATTCCCACGCTGCGCATGATGCGTCTCACCAAGGAAGCGATCGGCAAGCGGGCTGAAGCGCTGGCAGCGCGAATTGTAGCGCCGAAGTTAAAGGTCGAAGTCGTAGACGGTGAATCCATCCTCGGCGGGGGAGCGGCGCCATCCTCTATTCTGCCCACGCGCGTGTTGGCGCTGACTTGCGAAGGCCTCAGTGCCGACGAACTGGCCGCCCGCCTGCGCGGTTCAGATCCTCCGATCATCGCGCGGGTCGACGAAGGCCGCGTGTTGCTGGATTTGCGAACGGTGTTCACTGCGCAGGATGAAGCAATTGAAAGCGCTCTCGCAATGGTCGGCCGGAATGGATAATGTTTTGGCGAAGAGGAGTCTCTTATGTGGAAGCTGGCTTGGGCCCTACTGACAG
>PLKR01000438.1:0-3557 GCA_003140655.1 Acidobacteriaceae bacterium
GACGCCAGCCTTTTCAGGGCTGCGCTCTACCACCTGAGCTACCTGGCCACGCTTCGAAACCCGCTCATCCGCCGCGGGCCGCGAGAATCCTTCACGCCGATTGTTGCGGGATTCCGAATCGAATGAAACAACTCACTGCCGGACGCGTGTGGAACGTCCATAGATTATAGCAATGGCCACGACTTCCCTCAACGTCACCGAGCGCGGCAGAAGTTAGGTTCTCGTTGGAAAATAAAAGTCGCTGCGCCGCGTACGGGCCAGCGAAGCTGGCCCGGCAAGCGTTACGCATTAAGGTGAGGATTCTGGTAGTTTTATTGTCCGCCAGCCGAAGCGCCGTGCTGTTCCAGCCAAGACGCAAGCTGCGGTTCTTGTTGTGACTTTAGATCGACACAGTTGTTGATGCGCTCGATCGATTGACGGTAGGTACGTTCCGCCGCCTCGATTTTGTGCGCGGCGTAAAAGTCCACGACCCGATCGCGCATGTGCGCATCGCAGAAAGAACTGGTCGCGCCCACAACCTGGCCGCTGGCGAAAGGCCCGCCAACTTTCTGCACCGCATCCCAGTGCGCCAAGACAAAGTCCAACGCCATCTTCTCACCTTCAGGATTTTGCATCACGCTTGTGACTACGCTCAGAGCATCCTGCGAGCGCACGCCCGGCGAGATGGCATAGTCCAACGTCCGCTGCAACAGTTTCGGATCGTTGAACTGAGGCAATGTAAATAACTCCATGTAATACTCTTCGGGGGACTTGGGGTTTTTCAGCGCGGCCATTAAACGGTCATAAAAAACTTCTCCGCCGTTCAGGGCTGCGAGAGCCATTGCTCCTCCCGCCATCTCCCGATCTACAGAAGACGGATCGTCCAGAGCCTTGTCCGCGACCTTGCGCGCTTGCGCCAGCACTTCGGGATCGCGCGCATCGTACCCCAATGCGTTAAACAGTCGAGCCCGCAGCGTTCTCTGTTCGTCGCTCTCGCCCGGCTTGGGTTCCCAGCCCACATCTTTCAGCATGGGCGTCAGATAGCCCCGCAACCAGGTCCGGAAGGACTCGCGGTCATTATCCGTCACCAGGTATTGGCCAATGAAGTTGAGCCGTCCGAGAACATCATCCACGACCGCGCGATTGCGGTCGTTTCCGAGGTCCTGAGCGAATGCGAGATAGCTGCCCACCGGCTCGCGCCCCACGCGTATCGAGGCCCAGATGTCCGTCTGCAAAGCAATCCGTTCTGCCGGCGAAAGCTTGTTCTCGGCATCGTTCGCGAGGGCTCGCACTGCATCCGGCTGGTAGCCTACACGGTAGTAACCGGTGGCGCCGGCGTTCGCCAGAACCCATGTCGAGCAGCCCGGCAGCGTGAGCGTCTCTTCCTTCTTGGTGAGCAACTCGCACTTTTGAGCTCCGGTCGACGACTTCAGGCACATGGGAACTTGCCAGAGCTGATCATTCGCCGCTTGGAACTTTTCTCGGTCGTAATAATAGCGGCGCTGATCGAGAGTTACCGTTGTCGAGGCGCCGGAGCACTGAGATTTCACGTCGATGATCGGAACGCCCCCCTGCTTCACGAAAGTAGACATGATTTGGTCCACCGGCTTCTTTGAAGTCTTGGTTTGCGCATCCCAGAAGTCGCTGGCTGTCGCATTCGCATATTGATGTTTCTGGATATATGCGTTGACACCGGCGCGGAACGTCTGTTCGCCCAAATAGGACTCGAGCATGCGCAGCACTGACGCCGCCTTTCCGTAGGCGATTCCGTCGAACAGTTCCTGAATCTGGGCCGGAGTATTGGCAGCCTGGTGGATCGGTCGAGTGTTCGCCAGCGAATCAGTGTTCATCGTTCTACCCGTTCCACTCACGTCGTCCAAGTTGAAATTCCATTCCGGCTTCCAGGCCTCGATCGGCTTGCTCGACATCCATGTGGCGAAACCCTCGTTGAGCCAAATGTCATCCCACCACCTCATCGTGACGAGATCCCCGAACCACTGGTGCGCCATCTCGTGCGCAATCACCGAAGCGATGGTCTTCTTCAAGTCGACGGAACCTTGCTTCTCGTCGATCAACAGAATGACTTCGCGGAACGTGATGCAGCCTGTATTCTCCATCGCGCCCGCGGAAAAATCCGGCAGGCCGATCAGATCGAGCTTCCCGTAGGGGTACTTGATGTTGAAATATTTATCGTAATAACTGAGGACGTGCTCGGCCGTCTCCAAGGCAAACTTCCCCATTTCTTTCTTGCCGGGAGTGCTATAGACGCGGATCGGAATGCCGTCGGCCTCGCCCTCGATGTATTCAAAGTTGCCCACCACCAGCGCCGCCAGATACGAGGACATCTTGGGTGTGGTGGCAAAGCGAACTGTGTGCCGGTCGCCGGGTCCGGGCGTATCCGAAGAAACTTTAGAGTTCGAAATTGCCACCTGGCCCTTGTCGGCGACGGCAGTGATGTCGAATGTGGCCTTATACGCAGGCTCGTCAAACGACGGATAGGCACGGCGCGCATCTGTGGATTCGAACTGCGTGGCCGCGTACTTGCGGCCCTGGCCGTCCTTGCCCAAATAGAAGCCGCGCATCTCACCGTTGAGGATGCCAGTGTAAACAATGTGCAGGGTTGCGGCTCCGACAGGAAGCTGCTTCTCAACCGCCAACACGACGCTTTCTTTATCCTTGTCCAGAATGACCTTGGCCTGCTGCGTCCTTCCTCCGCTGCTGATCGTGACCTCGTTGAAGGTGATATCGGCTGCGTTGAGCGTGATTTCCGCGGTCGGAGTTAATACCCGGATGGAAATGGTTTCATCGCCCTCGAACGTGGCCTTGTCGAGGTCGGGCGTGAAGGAGAGTCTGTAGTTCTCTGGAACGGCCACCTCGGGCAGTCGTTGGGCTGCTGCCAGGGATAATGTGGTTAACGCAAACGCAAGTACCGTGAGAATTCGCTTCATAGGGTTCCTCGGGAGACGCTTGAATTCATTTGCAGAACCAGTTTCTAAGAAGTCCGCAAGCAATGAATCGACTTCATCGGAAGAAAAGCTTCAGCCGTGCCGACCGGATGCAACTATGGCTCTCCACTCTATACGGAAGGTCTGCCGCAAGGTTCACTGCGGATGTCCCATCGTCCCGCTCATCACCGTCAGCGAACACCGGTTGGCCCCGAACCAGTAAGGGATTTCGCGGTAATCTTCGACGGCAAAGACGGCCAAGTCAGCATCTTTTCCCGGTTCGATCGTGCCCTTCCGGTCCGCGACGCGCAGCGCCGACGCGCCGTTAATAGTGGCCGCGGCTATGGCCTCGGCGGGCGACATGTTCATGTGCGTGCAGGCCAGCGACATCGCCATGGGCATGCTCAAGGTCGGCGATGTGCCGGGGTTGTAGTCCGTCGCCAGCGCCACCGGAACGCCCGCATCAATCAACTTACGCGCCTTCGGATATTCCTTCATGCCAAGAAAATAATTCGCACCCGGCACCAACGTGGCGACCGTGTCATGCCTGGCCAACTGCGCGATGTCGTCTTCGTTCACGTGGTCCATGTGATCAAAGGATGCTGGATTGAATCGCAAAAACGGCCGCAGGAC
>PLKR01000438.1:3605-9556 GCA_003140655.1 Acidobacteriaceae bacterium
ACATATTTTGGTGAGCGACCTTGAAATTCTCTTGGGACAACATGCGCTCCGAGCAGGGTGGAGATGACCGTTCCCGGCCACCGGGAAGAGGCATCGCGGATCGCTTCCAGGGATTTCAGTTCCGACTCGACCGTCAGCCCATAGCCCGACTTAGCTTCGACTGTAGTCGTGCCGTGCGCTGCCATGTCGCGCAAGACAGCCAGAACTTTTTCCACCAGAACCCGCTTCCCTGCCCGGCGGACACCCTCCAGGCTCGACCGGATGCCCCCTCCTGCCGCAGCAATCTCTTCATAGGAAGCGCCTTCGATACGCTTCTCGAAATCCACCAGCCGCGGGCTGACAAAAACGGGATGTGTATGTGAATCGACAAACCCGGGCAGGATAACTTTACCCGCGCAGTCGAGCTCGATAACTTTCTTGCGGTTCTTCTTCAGCCAAGGATCGCGCAGGGCATCTTTGGTGGTGCCCACGGAAACGATCCTCCCGCCGACACACAGGACAGCGCCATTTTCGATGATGCCGAGCTCTTTGAGGTCGGGACCACGCCGCGGGCCGGGCTTACCTAAGGCAGAGCGCAACGTGAGCAACTGGCCGATATTGACCAGTAATATCGCCGTTTCCTTACGCACTCGGCCTCCGCACGCAGAACATCCACCACGGAGACACGGAGGCGCGGAGTTTTTCTGGGATCATAGAACCCGGCGCACGATTCCACGGTGGAGAACCGACACGTTGAAATTGATCAGGAGGCCGACGCGCTTTCCTGTGAGCCTAAGATATGTGAGTAGCTGCGCTTCGTGCACGCTGAGCAATCGTTCGACAGCCTTTAACTCTACCACGACCTCATCAGCCACGACGAGATCGATGCGGTACTTCCCGCCCGTCTCCCGGCCCTTGTAAACCACCGGCAACTCGATTTGGCACTTGAAAGGCACTCCCCGAAGACGTAACTCTTCGCACATACATTCCTCGTAAACCGATTCGAGCAGTCCTGGCCCGATTTGCCGGTGGACTTCGATCGCAGCACCAATGATGGCTTCCGTCAAAGATTCCGACAAAAGCCCCGCAACACTCCGTGCCTCCGTGTCTCCGTGGTGGGTGTTCATTTTTCGGCCATCGGCACTTTCACGCCGCTCTTCTTCGCAAACTCTTTCGCCTCGTCATATCCCGCGTCCACGTGCCGGATCACGCCCATGCCGGGATCGGTCGTCAGCACGCGCTCGATGCGCTTTGCCATCGCATCGGTGCCATCAGCGACAGTGACCTGACCGGCATGCAGCGAATAGCCAATGCCCACGCCACCGCCGTTGTGAATTGACACCCACGACGCGCCCGCGGCCGTGTTCAGCAAAGCATTCAGCAGAGGCCAGTCGGCAACGGCGTCGGAGCCGTCTTTCATGCTCTCGGTTTCTCGGAATGGAGACGCCACCGAGCCGCCGTCGAGGTGGTCGCGGCCAATCACGATTGGCGCCTTGATCTTCCCTTTCTTCACCAGATCGTTCATCGCCAGGCCGAACTGCGCGCGCTCGCCATAGCCCAGCCAGCAGATGCGCGCCGGCAGTCCCTGGAACTTGATGCGCTTGCGCGCCAGATCAATCCAGCGGCGCAGGATGCGNNGATGCGATTTTCGGGAAACAACCCTAAAACCAGATCATCAGTGACGTGAATGTCGGACGCCTCGCCTGACAATGCGACCCAGCGGAACGGCCCACGTCCTTCGCAGAACAGCGGACGAATGTACGCGGGTACGAACCCGGGAAAATCGTAAGCGTTCTTCACGCCGCGCTGAAACGCAAAGGTGCGAATGTTGTTGCCGTAATCGAACGTCACCGACCCCATCTTTTGCAGCCGCAACATGCCTTCCACGTGCCGCGCGATGGCGTCGAGCGATTTTTCCTGATACGCCTTGGGATCGTTTTTCCGTAACTCGACGGCCTCCGCAAAGGTCATGCCGTTCGGCACATATCCATTCAGCGGATCGTGCGCTGAAGTCTGATCGGTAAGAATGTCAGGTACCACGCCGCGTTCGGCCAGCGCCGGAATAATGTCTGCGCAATTCCCCACCAACCCGACCGACACATTCTCTTTCTTGCGCACGGCATTCTTCAATATGCGCAACGCTTCGTCGAGCGTCGTGACCATGAAGTCGCAGTATCCGGTCTTCAGTCGCTTCTTGATGCGTTCGGGATCGACGTCAATCCCCAGAAACGCCGCGCCTGTCATGGTCGCAGCCAGAGGCTGCGCTCCGCCCATCCCGCCCATGCCGCCCGAGACGATCAGCTTGCCCGCAAGATCTCCGCCGAAATGTTTATCGCCGGCCGCCGAAAACGTTTCGAACGTACCCTGCACAATCCCCTGCGAGCCAATGTAGATCCACGAGCCCGCCGTCATCTGGCCATACATCATCAGCCCAGCGCGCTCCAGTTCGTTAAACTTCTCCCAATTCGACCAATGGCCCACCAGGTTCGAATTGGCGATGAGCACGCGCGGCGCATGATCGTGCGTCTTGAACACGCCAACGGGCTTGCCCGACTGCACCAGCAGAGTCTCGTCGTTCTCGAGCTTCTTCAGAGTCGCGACGATGGCGTGGTATGCCTCCCAACTGCGCGCCGCACGCCCCGTTCCGCCGTAGACAACAAGGTCCTGGGGACGCTCGGCGACTTCCCCGTCCAGGTTGTTCATGAGCATGCGCATGGCGGCTTCCTGCTGCCAGCCTTTGCAGGTGATCTGGTTTCCACGGGGTGCGCGAATCGAGGCAGGGGCCTGAATTTCAGTTTCGACGGGCATGAATAGATGTTACTTGCTGAACGTGGAAGTGTTCAATGCTGGAAGTCTGCCGAGAGCGGGGTCACCAAGTCGAATATGCGTCGCCCTGGCTGGACATCGCGTTCGACGCCGAGTGCACGTCGTCGATACCGGCATCCTGCTGGTCGACGGATAGCAACACCTCTTCCTGCTTCGGTTCCCAGTTCGCTTCATGCGTCATCGGATCCTTGGGAATCTCTTTGAGGTAGCCCGCCTGCACCAGGTCGTCGAGCGACTGCGGCGCTTTTTGCTTGTCGAGTGTGTACTGGGAGATCAGTTTGCGCAGTTCGAACAAGTCGTTGCGCAGGACGGCCTCACGCGCTCTCACCACTGACTGGCTATAAATCGGGAGCGCAATCGACAACAGGATCCCCATAATGATCATCACGATCATCATTTCGAGCAACGTGAAACCCCGCAGCCGCGTGAAGCCCCGTTCCGTTCTTAGCCTTCTTACCATTTACCAGTCCTTATACTTCGTGTCGTCCAGCCCCGTACCCTGCGACTTGGTGTAGACATCGAACACGCTCTGCCCGCCCCAGGAGTCGGAATCCGGGTCGTCCTGCATCGAACGCAGGCCCCACTCGGTAGTGCCTGTCATGGGATCCACAGGAATCTTGCGCAGGAAGCGCACTTTCTTGCCCTGCACATCTACACCTTTCACCAGTGTTTCGAGATCAGGTGGATAGTTCTGGCTGTCCAATTTGGTCTGGAACCCTCCCCGGTCGGCTGCGTCTTTGAAGCGGTCGATGGCATCGCGCATCTCCCATAAGTCGAATCGCAGTTGGCGTTCCTTCTCCCGCTGTATGCTCAGCCGCGCCAGCGGAATCGCCATGGTCGAGAGAACTACCAGGATGGTTGTGGCGACGATCAACTCAAGGAGCGTAAAGCCCCGTTCGGGCCTCGCACTCCGCCCGCGTTTGAATGCTTGTAGTTTCATCTCAAAATCCGGATTGAGCGGATCGCGCGCCAGCCCTATTGCACGGTCACCGACGCTTGCGCTCCATTCACCGTGATGGCCTGTTGACCGGGATCGCGCGCTCCNNGACCCCGGCGGACGGGTGGCTGTGATCTGCAAGGTTCCGGTAGTTTCATCTTCGCGGTGCACCAGGGCTACAGCCTGCCCATCCTGGGAGAGGAATCCGCCGTTCGAAACGTTCACCAACTGCAGTTTGGCCGGATCGTAATTCATCTGCACCGGCACGGAATACACATTCTGCGCTCCGGAAATCAGCAGGTTCACCACAAACGTATTGCCCTTCACCGCCGTGATCTGCCCCGGATCAAACAAGAAGCTGGTACCATCCGGCCCCGGACTCGCAGCCTGGTTTGGGCCTTGAGTCGCCGGAGGCTGAGTGGCGGGAGGCTGCACTGCCGGAGTTGCTGGGGTCTGACCCGCCGGAGCAACCGGCGCTGCCGCCCGGGTGACGTGCCGGAGTTCAATGGTGCTCGCAGTCCCAATGTCGATCGGCCGCTGGTTCAACTCGCTGACCGTGGCCCCTCGGATAATGTGCGGAGTAATGGCGAAGACGGTCTCGTCCTCCGAATGATCCTGCGTTCTCTGCCCAAAGAAGTATCCCAGGATTGGAATCTGCGCCAGCCCCGGAATGCCGCTCAGCGACTTGGTTTGGGCGTCGTCAAAGATTCCGCCAATCAGGCTCGACTCCCCGTCTCTCAGACGGATTTCATGCTCGATCTTTTTCTGCCCGATGATGGGCTGGCTGATGCCGCCGATGCTCGACTGACCCACTACTGAGGAGATTTCCATGGTGATCTTCAGGGTCACTTCCCGGTCCGCGTGGACGTGCGGAGTAACGTCGATGTTCACACCCACATCCAGGTATTGAAACTGNNGTGTTGACCAGCGGGTTAATGCCCACACCACCGATCCCAGGCTGGAACGATCCCGTGGCCACCGGCACGCGTTCGCCGATCTTGAGTGTCGCCTTCTGGTTATCGAGCGCGCGCACTTGCGGATTCTGCAACATCTTTGTGTCGCTATCGCTCATCACCGCCGAGAGGTTGGCGGAAGGAATCGTTACTTGAAAATCCGTCGCGTTCAGGTTGCCCAGAGTATTCAGCTCCAACCCACCGCTGCTCGCGGGCGTGGTCGTACCTGTGGTCCCGGTGGTGGTCGTCGTGGTGGTGTTGATATTGCTTTGAAGAGCCACCGTAGCGCTGGTCGGCGGGCTGAATCCCAAGGTGCGCGACTTGTCCTTGCTCACCTGCAGCACCGCGATGTCGACGACCACTTCCGGACGCGCCTTATCCAGGTCGTCCACCAGTTTTTCCGCCAGCGCGATCTGGTCGGGCGTGCCCCGCACCACCAGCGCATTCTGCGAGAGCAACTGCTGCACCCGCTGCACGTCGAGCACGGCGCGGATCGCATTCACCACATCCTGCAACTCGGTGGGCGCGGATAGATTCGAAAGATAAAAAGTCTTGAGAACGCTCTGTTCGAGTTCCTTGCGCTTGGCCGGATTATCCTGCGCCACGAAGATGGTGTTGCCCGTCACCGGCCGCCAGAAAGTCTTCGATTCCAGCGCCGTAATCTGCAGCGCTTCTTCCAGCGTCACTCCATTCAGTTCGACCTTAATGCGCCGCGAAGTGTAGTCGTAATCGAACAGAACGTTGACCCCGGCTATCTGCCCGATTGTCTGATAGACCACCTTCGAATCTTCAGTCATCTTGATGGTGATGGGAACGTTTGAGATGGGGGCGAGTTCTACGGGGCCTAGCGCGTCCTTGATCTTCCGCTCCAGGCTGTTGGGCGGGCCTGCTGCCTGCGGGGGAGGATTGGTGGCCTCGTCAATCATCTGCTGCGTGCGCTTCATCTCCTGTTGCGCACTGAAAAGTGAGGGATCGATCAGTGCCGCCTTTTGAAATTCGGCCAGCGCTTCCTGCAGCTTGCCCTGGTCGCGCAGCAAAACTCCGTGATGGACAACCGTCGCCGCCGCCTTAAACCGCATGCGCTGGAACGAGGCCTTGTAGCGCAAATCCTTTGGCTTCAGATCGTAGGCCTGCTTGTAGAACTCGTAAGCGGCCTCGTAATTCTCGCGCGCCTCAGCGTCCTGGCCCTTTTCAAAGATACTTTTGGCCTTATCGGCAATAGCAGGCAGAATGGCAACCACGACCAGCAGCACTAC
>PLKR01000492.1 GCA_003140655.1 Acidobacteriaceae bacterium
GGCCCGATTTGACAACCCTCTTCCCCGGTAGTGCAATCATAAGTATCGCCGCTTCTCTGGAGAATGCCAGTGCCGCACACCACGGACAAGTCCGACATAAATGCCTTGCCGGATCCTGAGCTGAATCCCCTCCTGAATCCGCTACTGGCGGCACACATGGGACGATGGGCCGAGGTGTATTTCACCAGTCCGCCCGAGAAGCGCAGACAGGCTGTTTCCGAGCTGCTTCGGGAACTGCAGAATGGGTTTTTTCGGGAGTCGGCTTCCGTTCAAGTCATCAACGACGAGAAGAGTGAAAAAAATGCTGAGGCCGAACACGCGCCGGACTCGCCTCCATCTGCCGCAGAGTCTCTCCGCATTTGCGGTGTGTGCGCCACCAAGAATTCAGGGAGGCAAAGATTTTGTGGAACGTGCGGCGCTGCCCTGCAAACCTCGCCGGAGGTACATACTCCGCATGTCGCGGAGGGCGAACGAATTTCGGCCGCGCGTTGGAGCAAACCCGAACCTTCTGTCGGTGGTAACTTTCCGGAGTGTGCGATCGAGCCCGCGTTAAGCCGCACCGCCGCCCGCGGAGGTCACGACGACCGGGAAGCTGCCTGGACGCTGCCGGGAAGAAGTCTTCCGCACTTCGATGTGGAATCCGAGCCCGTTCCCTATCGTTACCGGCTCTACGCAGGTGCGGTGCTGGCAGTCGTTCTCACCCTACTGCTTTACATGGCGTGGCGCCGCGGCACGGACGTTAATTCGCGTGCTGCAAGTACGCAGTCAGCGCTCTCAAGGACCATTCCACCTGCGGCGCCAGCCGCCTCCGCGCAGCCAAGCACAACGGGGAGTGGCTCGTCGGAAGACAATCCTCCAGCTTCCCCGGTCCGGGGTGAGAACCAAACAACGGCAACTTCACGAAAGCACCAACCTGCCGGCGCTCCACCTCCGTCCCCGATTGTGACTATGGCGGCAAGTTCCTCAATTATCGCGGCTGAGCAAGGCGGCGCGGAAGAGGTGGCCACGGCCGAGAGGTACCTGAACGGCACCCAAGGCACGCCTCGCGATAGCGGAGAAGCTGCCCAGTGGTTGTGGAGGGCCGTGGGCAAGAGAAACCTCGCGGCAACGACGGCTCTGTCCGATTTGTATCTGCGGGGAGACGGAGTGCCCAAGAGCTGCGACCAGGCGCGTTTGCTGCTGGATGCGGCCGCCCGAAAAGGCGGAACCGCCGCCGCTCAGCGACTCCGCCACTTGCAAGCCTTCGGTTGTGAGTGAAAGCCGGAAGGCGCTCCCACTTCAACTCGACGCGAAGGCGCTTCCCGTTACGCGAGTTCCCGGAAGTTCGGGCTCGTTCCTGCGCGACTCATACCACAGTGCGAGTTCCACCCGGTTCCAGAGTCCGAGCTTGTCGTAGATCACGCGAAGATAATTCTTCACCACATGTTCCGTCGTGCCAATGGCATCGGCAACGTCGCGGTTTTTCAAGCCCTGTGCGACAAGCTCGATGACACGGTTTTCACGTTCGCTGGGTGTACGGGTTCCATAACGCTCGTTCGTGAACATAATTGCCTCCGGTATAACAGGGTCGCGAGTTTCACTCGCTTGATTCCGCCGGTGATTCCGAAACGGAGGAACATTCGGTTGAAATGAGCCTTCACGGTTCTGCGCGCCATCTTGAGCTGACTGGCAATCTCGGCATTGTCACAGCCCTGCAAAAGCAGTTCGGCGATTTGCTCTTCGCGCGGTCCTAGCCGAACGGACTGCTCGTTCATCAGTACCCCCCCTCGCTATGGATTGTCCCGCGCTAAGGCCTGCACGCAGTGGGATGTTTCCAAATTACATAGCATCCGCAATGCCATTTTGAGACGAGAATGGCTGTGACCAAAGAACAGCCATTTCCAGAAGCACTTGCAGACAGTGCAGTGGGCTTCCAAAATGGGGATTCGGCCTCCCGGCCCTGGATCTAGGCAATCCACCCTAGCCATCAGGAAGGACGCTAAGGACGCGAAAAGGGTGCGTAAAGTCAGGGGAACCTGATCTGGTGTGGTACTGGCAAAGGCGGATACTGGTTACAGTTTGGATGTGTCGCTCCGCGGAACGCGGCGTGGCGCCGGGCCCGGAAGCTGGAAGGATTTCTTTCTGACCGGAGCGGCAGACGTCCGTACGCAGAGGTGCTCAGGTAAACACCCTAGGTGAAAATTGCCATGTTGCGAGAGAGATCTGAACAATTTACATGATCTACCCTATGGACAGGAACATCCTTGGATCGAAGCAGGTCTAAAGCCAATTTCCACAGGCTCTAAAAGCCTTAGAGTCGCGGGACTGAACGCGCGAAAGTGCTCTACACTACCGAATATGCAGTGCCTCGAACGCGTTCTGATCGATTACAGCCCACAAGTGGCTCGGGTTGTGGGCGACGTTGATTCTCCGATCGCCGCGCGCTGAGAAGATTTTCCTCGTCGCCAACGTCATGATCGACTGCTCGCTTCGACACCGCGAGCTTGCGCAATGTTGCCTAGAAGGGAACAAGACTTCAACCTTGGATTTGCGCTACACTCTTCCACTACACTACGGTTCACAAGAATGAGACTTTCCGTCGTCATGCCGGTGTACAACGAACGTGCCACGCTGCGGCAAGTAGTCGAAAGAGTGCTTTCCGTTCCCCTGGGGATCGAATTGATTTGCGTCGACGACGGATCCACTGACGGCTCACGCGAGATCCTGGCGCAATTGCAGGCGCAGCGTCCTCAGATTCGAATTCTGCTTCAACCGAAGAACATGGGAAAAGGTGCGGCCCTGCACCGCGGCATTCGGGAAGCTACCGGAGACTTCGTCATTATTCAGGATGCCGATCTCGAGTACGATCCGGCAGAGTACATTGTGCTGCTGGAGCCGCTGATCGAAGGCCGAGCCGACGTCGTCTACGGTTCGCGCTTTCTTTCCGGTCGCCCGCATCGCGTGCTTTACTTCTGGCATTCCGTAGGCAACTGGATTCTTACGCTGCTCTCCAACGCGCTTACTAACATCAACCTCAGCGACATGGAGACTTGTTACAAGGCTTTCCGGCGCGAGATCATCCAATCTATTCCTCTGGAAGAAAAGCGCTTCGGATTCGAGCCAGAGATAACGGTGAAGATCGCCAAGCGGAAGCTGAGCATCTATGAAGTCGGGATCAGTTACCGGGGCCGCACGTATGAAGAGG
>PLKR01000393.1 GCA_003140655.1 Acidobacteriaceae bacterium
AGTTTCCGGCTCACAATGCTACATCTCACCGGAAACGCATTTCTCAAAAGCCCCACCACGAGTTCTCACACAACTCTGCGGAACTCACGGCACACACCAAGCCTGGATTGACTCGCGGAACCTAACAACTATAACAACTGAGTGGAAACATCGTCAACCCATCTTTTTGCATCCCACTGTCGAAACTGGAGCGATCCGCCAAGTCACCCTCCCCCAACGTTCAACAATGTTCGCAGGGCCAGCTTGCTGAATCCGTCTCCAGCCTCTACACTAACAGTTTTCCATTCCATTGAGCGGCTCGCCCATCGGAAGCAACCATGAGGCGACGAGAGGGTGCATGGGTAGGTTGCGTTTCGGTCCGTCGGCGTGGCTAGTCGCCGCCATCTTCTCATTTCTGCTCATACCGGCGTGCGGCGGCAGCAAGCCTCCTGGTGCCTCGCCCTTCCCGGCGAAAATCACCCTCAATCCCAGCCCTAGCTATTCCATGCAAGTCGGTACCACCTTGGTGCTCAGCGCCAGCGCGCAGAACGGCTCCAACTCAGGCCTTAGGCCGGCGTTCACCTATACCATAAGCCCTTCAAGTCCTGCGGGAGTGCTCGACATTGCTCCCAACGGCTTCGCCTGCGCCGGCACCTGGAATGCTCCGGCTTACTCTATCTGCACACCCGCCAACACTGGCATGGTTCAGGTAACTGCGTCAGCCCTGGGATCAACCAGCGCTCCCACCTTGTTCTTCGTTCATGAGCCAATCGATAACATTCAGGTCAGCGTCGTTCCTCCCGTCAATTCTCCGCCCCCAGCCTGTCCCAACCAGCAAGCCCTGCCCCCAACCTGCAACCCCCCGTTCAACGCGACGGCTGCTAATTACTGCCTTTCGCAGAACCAGGTCCAGACTTTGCAGGCCAACGCCTTCAGTCAGGGCGTCGATATTACCGCCTCGGTTGGCCCATTCACCTGGACCGAAGCCAGCACTGGTGTGGGCACGATCACTCCGATCGTGAACTCTACCTTCAACGTCGCCACCAACCAGGCCACTGCATCTCCCGGCACGCCGGGGCAGACCCAGGTGATCGCCTCAGCCTCGGGAGTCTACAGTCAAGCCTACAACTTCGAAACCTGCCCGGTGCAGTGCATCGCGCTACAGCTGAACGTGAACGGCCAGTACACCGACCAGACAAGTTTTGTTGTTGGCAAAGGAACGTCCGAGACAATTACCGCCACGGCTGTCGACGTTCAAGGCTGCATCGTGCCCAAGCCTCCGCTGACCTGGACCTCGTCACAGCCGGCTGCGCTTNNCGCGATCACGGCATCTTGCACGCCGCCAACTTGCAACATCGGTTTCCCGCTGAATCCGGCGAATTTTCCCGCGCCCTACGTCCCGCAACCGGTCTATCCCGTGACCGCTATTTCCGGATTGGTAACCGGTGCCGCCGCTTCGACCAGCGTGCTGGCAACCAGTCAGGACTGTTACAGCAATATCTTGTGCGCCGTGGGCCTTTATAGCGTTGCGACCACCACCAACCTCCCCGGTGGCGCGACCGCACTGCCCGCTCCGCCCAATTCTCTGATGTTCGACCTCGCGGGAGACAGAGCCTACATGGGCAGCGAATTCGGCGCTGTCACCATCATCGCTGCCAGCCTCAGCTCAGGCAACAACCCGTTTATGTCCCTGCGCGCTCCGGGCACCACTCTAGGTCTGGTAACCGGCAAGGTCCTGGCCATCTCGCGCAACGGCAGCATGGCTATCTTCTCCGATACAGTTTCCACGCCCAATCAGGTATACGTCGTCGTTACGACCCCGTCCACCACGGCGCTGAACATCAATAGCGCAATCGCAGCTGCATTTTCACCCGACAGCTTGAATACCTTCATCCTCGGCGACGGCGGCAATACCTTATTTGTGTATTCCACCCTGCAATACCTGCAACCGCCCATTTCCCTGGGAACTCCAGCAACTTCGATTGTTTTCAACTCTACCGGCTCGTTCGCTTTGCTCTCCGGCGGAACTCCTGCCGGAAGTCCTGCCGGAAGCCTCGCCGTCTACAATACCTGCGACAACTCTTCAGTGACCCTGAGCCCGCCGCTCATGACTCCGCCGCCTCCACCATTGCCCGGACCGCCCCTGTTCCTGAAGATGGTGCCCGCGGGCGAGATCCCCTTGAACAATACATTCGGCGGCANNCTTCCCAGGCGCCGCTCACTGCGCTTTGTCCCCAGCCGATCACCCTCGCCCAGACCACGGCGGCCGCTCCGTTTGCGCCCGTCCATATCAATATTAATCAGGGCACTTTCCACCCTATCAATTTTTTCCTCTCGCCGGGCGCAACTCAGGCTTACATCGTGACCTCCGATCAAGGCGTCCTGGTTTATGACTTCAACGCCCAATCCGTGTCCAGAATCCAGCTCTTCAACGATGCAACTCCGGTCGCAGCAGACATGACCGTGGATGGCACACTGATCTACGTGGCCGGCTCCGATGGATTGCTCCACCAGCTCAACACCGCTCTAGGCGTCGACCTGTACCAGACTTCCTTTGTGCCCCTGCCCGGCTCTCCCAACAACTTCTGCTTCACCGGATCCGATTGTGCCCTGAATATCGTGGCCGTGAAACCGTAAGGACTGGTGATTGAGTAATCGGGGCATCGGGCAATTGAGAAACCAGGTGGGCTAAAGGTGGAAATTGCAAAATGACCCAATTACAAAATTGCACTGTTTTCTTTTCTCTCACGCCGTCTTCCCCAAGTCCTTCGCCACACTGTCCAGCACGCCGTTGACGAACTGCACCGACTCCAGACTGGAGAACTTTCGCGCAATCTCGAGCGCTTCGTTGATCACCACCGCCCGCGGCGTCTCCGGATAGCCCAGAAACTCTGCCACCCCCGCGCGCAGCAGGTTGCGATCCACCGCCGCCATGCGCTCCATGCGCCAGTGTTCCGCGTGGCCCTCAATCAGCTTGTCGATTTCCGCGCCGCGGTCGGTGGCCACACGGAATAAATCTTCCGCGAATCCCCGCACCTCGGCGCTCGCCCCACCATGCTCCGCCCAAAACGTGCGCTGCACCTGGTCCACCGTCTGCTTGCCCATGTCTGCCTGGAACAGCATCTGCAGAACCAGTTCGCGAGATTTGCGCCGCGTACCCATAGGGCAGTTGCCAGTTTCCGGTTTCTAGTTGCCAGTTTACTGCAGGAAGGATTTATTTGCGCTTGTTCTTCGTAGACTTACGTTGAGGTTTGTCATTCCGAGCATTCATTTTGTCATTCCGAGCGAAGCGAGGAATCTGCTTTTTGCTGGCAACGCTCCGAATGCCGGACGCCAGCGACGCCATCTCCACCGCCGCCAGCGCCGCCTCGAATCCCTTGTTGCCCATCTTCAGCCCGGCGCGGTCGATGGCCTGCTCCAAAGTCTCGCACGTGAGCACGCCGAAAGCGTGCGGCACACCCGTCTCCTGCGCCGACTGCCCAATCGCGCGCGTCACTTCGTTCACAATCACGTCATAGTGCACCGTATCGCCGCGGAGCAAACAACCGAGACAGATGATCGCGTCGTACTTCTTCGTCTCCGCCAGCGTCCGCGCCGCCAGCGGAATCTCAAACGCCCCCGGCACGCGCACCAGATCGATATTTCTTTTCTCAGCACCGGAGCGCACCAGTCCGTCGATGGCGCTCAGCAAGAGTCTCTCCGTGATAAAGGAATTGAATCTCGAAACGACGATAGCGAAGCGTTTGCCCAAAGCGCTCAGCGTACCTTCAAGCGCACGGAGATCACTCTCAGGAGGGCGTTCCACAACGAAATCCTTCTTGTCTTTCTTCTCCGTGACTCAGTGCCTCCGTGGTGGGCTCGCTCCTGATCCGTGCAGATCCGGGAAGATCCATAGCGAAAGATTTACTTCCCCTTAAATACCGCCGCCCGCTTCTCCAAAAACGCCGCAGTCCCTTCCTTCTTGTCTTCCGTCGCGCAGGCCACGCCGAACAATACCGCCTCCAGATACAACCCCTCGCTCAAAGTCATCTCCATGCCCTTGTTGACGGCCTCCATCGAGTACTGCACCGCCAGCGGAGCGTTGGCGATGATCTTCGCCGCAATCGCCTCCGCCCGCGGAATCAATTCAGCCGCCACCGTAACTTCATTCACCAACCCGATGCGATGCGCTTCCTGCGCCGTAATCATCTCGCCCGCCAGCACCATCTGCATCGCGANNGCGATCTCACACCCGCCGCCCAACGCAAATCCATTGATGCAGGCAATCACCGGCTTGCCCAGATTCTCGATCAAATTAAGGACGTTCTGTCCGCGGTGCGTGTACTCCTTGCCCGAAACCGCATCGTGCTTAGCCAACTCGCCAATGTCCGCGCCGGCAATAAACGCCTTCTCGCCCGCGCCGGTCAAAATAACGACGCGAATCGACGCATCATTCTTGATGTCATGAAACGCTGCGCGCAATTCTTCCATTGTGGCCATGTTCAGCGCGTTGAGGACCTTTGGCCGGTTCACGGTGACGTAAGCAATCGAGTTCTTCTTTTCGAGAAGTATGTTTTCAAAGCTCATAAATTCAAACCTGCCGCCGATTTACACGGATCAATAAGGATTTTCAGGATGCCAGCAAGCATTGTCATTCTGAGCGAAGCGAAGAACCTATGCAAATTGCTGGCGGCGTCGGAATTCTCTGTGGCTCTGCGCCTCTGTGGTGAAAGATTCTTAATCCGCGTCAATCCGTGGCAACGAAGTTCACTTCCCGCGCGCCACCGCCGCCGCCTCATCCTTGCTCAACCCGCAACTGATGCAACGTGGCGTCCAAAGACGGTTGGCGAACGCCTTCCCGCAGCGCGGACACTTCCACTGGGTCAGCCACCATGCTGCCGCCAGGTACGCTGCGATCCAACCCGCCAGCACGCTCATACTCAGAATTTCGCTCAACCTTAATCTCGCGATCAGAAACCCCAGTGGCACCAGCCCCACAAACAGCACCACCACCAGATTCCGCCGCGCCACGTAGTTGTGCCACGCCCCGCGATACCGTTGCACATCCTGCGCGCTGATTTCACCCGGCATTCTTCTGGTTTCTCCGTGTCTCAGCCTTCCCTCAGCAAAGCCGCGGCGTGTCGCCGTGGTGAGACAACTCTACAGTTTATTCGCCTTCGGACTATTTGGGTCCGAATAATCGTAAAACCCTTTACCAGTTTTCTTCCCGTACCACCCCGCCATCACCAGCCGCTTCAGCAGCGGAGGCGATGCAAACCGCCGCTCCTTGAACTCGTCAAACATCACATGAGTAATGTAGTAAGTAGTATCGAGCCCCACAAAATCCAGCAAAGTAAACGGCCCCATCGGGTACCCGCAGCCCAGCTTCATCGCGTTATCGATGTCTTCAATCGACCCCACACCTTCTTCATAAGCCCGGATGGCATCCAGCAAATAAGGCACCAGCAGCCGGTTCACGATGAATCCCGTCTTGTCCGAGGTCCGCACCGGAACCTTGCCCAGCTTTTTCCCAAACTCGTAAGCCGTCTGATAAACATCGTCAGCCGTGGCGATCGTCCGCACCACTTCTACCAGCTTCATCAGCGGCACCGGATTAAAAAAGTGCAGCCCAATAAACCGCTCCGGACGCCTCACCGAAGTCAAAAGCTCAGTCACCGAAATCGAAGAAGTATTCGAAGCAAAGATCGCGTCCTTCTTCACCACGCCATCAAGCGACGCATACATCTTCTTCTTCTCGTCCACGTTCTCGATGATGGCCTCAATAATAATGTCGCAATCGGCCAGGTCGGCCTTGTTGGTCGTCCCCTTGAGCCGCGCCCGGATCGCGTCCTTCTGCGCCGCGGTGATCCCGCCCTTCTCCACCGGCCTCTCGGCAAACTTAGCCAAAGACTTCTCAATCCCGGCAAACCCCTTGTCGAGAAACTTCTGCTCAACTTCAAGCACAGTCACATCGAAACCAGCCGTCGCGCAAACCTGCGCAATGCCAGAACCCATCAGCCCGCAGCCGAGAACGCCAACCTTCCTAATTTCCATAATGACTCCCAAAGAAAACCAGCCACAGACACGCGGATCGCACGGATCAAAGAATCAGGATTTTGCTTTTCATCCGTGCGAATCCGTGAAAATCCGTGGCTAAGAATTCGCCATACTCTCCACAATCATCGCAATCCCCTGCCCGCCGCCGATGCAAGCCGTAGCCAGTCCATACTTTTTCTTCCGCCGCCGCAATTCATACAGCAGCGTAATCACCAGACGCGTCCCGGTCGCGCCCAGCGGATGCCCCAAAGCAATCGCTCCGCCATTCACATTCACCTTCTCGCGATCCAGGCCAAGCTCTTTTTCCACGGCCAGATACTGCGCCGCAAACGCCTCATTCACTTCAATCAAATCAATGTAATCCAAAGACAACCCAGCCTTCTGCAAAGCGATCTTAGTAGCCGGCACCGGACCCCGCCCCATTAGCTTCGGCTCAACTCCAGCAATTCCCCAACTTACGATTCTGCCCAGCGGCTCCACGTTCCGCTTGCGAACTTCTTCGAGCGACATCACCACCACCGCCGCCGCGCCATCCACAATCCCGCTAGCGTTGCCGGCCGTGACCGTCCCACTCTTCCCGAACGCAGCCTTCAGCTTCGCCAATCCCTCCATCGTGGTGTGCGGCCTCCGGTGGTCATCTTCCGTAAGCGACTCTCCCGCCGCCTCACCTTTCGAACTCCTCAACGGCACCGGAACCAGCTCTTCCTGAATGCGTCCTTCTTTATAAGCCGCATCGGCTTTCTGCTGTGAGCGCAGCGCAAACTCATCCTGCATCTCACGCGTGATCCCGTGTTCCGAGCCATACAGCTCCGCCGTATTCGCCATGTACAACCTGCAATAGCTGTCCAGCAGCGCCACCATCAGGGAATCTTCCAGCTTCCCGCCCGGAGCCAGAGTAAATCCGTCCCTCCCACGAATCACAAACGGAGCCTGCGACATGGCCTCCATCCCGCCCGCCAGCACAATCTTGGCCTCGTCCAACTGAATCATCTGCGCCGCATTCACAATTGCCTGCATCCCCGATCCGCACAGCCGGTTCACCGTCAGCGCCGGAGTCTCAATCGGCAGCCCCGCGCGCAACCCAACATGCCGCGCCCCATACAAAGCATCGCCCGAAGTCTGCTGCGCATTGCCAAACACAGCATGATCAAATTCTTTAGGATCAATCCCCGCCCGCTCAATCGCGCCCTTGGCGGCAATCGCGCCCAACTCCTGCGCCGTGAAATCCTTCAACTTGCCGCAATAGCGGCCAAAGGGCGTCCGCGCCCCGCTCACAATAGCAATATCCCCCGGCTTCAACATGATTTTCCTTACAGACCCCGCTCAGAACGGATCAAAAGTGACAATCAAACTGGTTAGTGTAGCAGCGCGTGAACGGATTTGACCACCAATGAGGTTTGCTTTAGCCGCGACTCGCCGATATCTTGGTGCAATCGCCGACCGAGAAGGAGTCAAGATGGAACAGCGCGTGAGCCTGATCACCCTCGGAGTAGCGGACCTAAAGCGCAGCACCGAATTCTACCAGCGCCTAGGATGGCGCCGGTCCATGGCCAAAGCAGAAGGCATCACATTCTTCCAGGCGGGCGGCATGGCTCTAGCCCTCTACCCGCGACAAGATCTTGCGAAAGATGCAACCATCGCTCCCGAAGGCCACGGTTTCAACGGAATCTCGCTGGCCTACAACACTCGCAATCGCGCCGAGGTTGACTCGCTGCTCAAAGAGGCAGCAGCCGCAGGCGCAACGGTCGTCAAGCCCGCCCAGGAAGCCTTCTGGGGAGGCTATTCAGGATACTTCTCTGACCCGGACGGGTTTCTCTGGGAGGTCGCCTGGAATCCGTCCTTCCCGATAGCAGAAGATGGAAGCATTCGAATTCCTGACTAGCCACGATCGATGAGTCTCTTAACAGGAATCGGAGTTCTCGCCCTAACGGGTTGTGGTCGAGCCGCAAACAAGAGAGTTTTCTGGTACGTGTCGCCGCGAACGCAGAGTGATTCCTTATCCTGGTGAAGCCGTTGCAGGGGTCTGTTCCCTACGAAGTTCTCAGAATTTCAAGTAAGCGCCGATCATCGGCTCCGCTGTGCGGGTGAAGGCGCCGTTGGAGCCGTAGGCCGTGGTGATGTTGGGAGCCTTGTAAACATTGCCGCGGTACTGGAAACGCAAGCCGAAGCGCGGAACGAGTTTCCAGTCGAGTCCGGCGCCATAGACATAGACCGGCTCGTTTGAGCTTGTGGTTTGGCTCTGTCCACTCGCAGGTTCGTTGAGCAGGAAACCCAGACCCACCAGCGCGAATGGCCTGAGCTTCCCCGCGTGGGCCGAGAACAGCCAGTCGCCAGTGATTTCGTGTGCATTGGCTGAGACGGCGGCAAGACATACACACACACCGACCGGGGTGGGGCCGGTGTAGGTGTACACCTGGTTGGCGCGATTGAAAGAATAGGTGGCTTCGTAGCCAACGAATGGATTGCTGATGTGGCGGAACTCGAACAGCCCTCCCGCGGCGTTAGCCGAGGTCTGGTTTTCGAGGCCGATGTTGTAGGTGGTTGTGCTACTGAACGTGCCATAAAGGCTTAGGGCAATATCAGTCTGCGCGCGAGCCGCTACGCTGGCCACCACGGCGAGGAAGAATGATAAAGCCAGACCCAGTCTTGAACAATTGAGTGGCATTACAGCCTCCTTTGTTCCGCGCCGGGATTTTCTTTTTGACCAAGATTTCCATTATGGTTTCCCGGACGCCGCAATTGCAAACCCGCTTTCGCAAGATAGTTCTGGAAGCGGGCTAGTTGGCATCCGTGTCTCCGTGGTGGGTTCTCGATCCTGCTACGCCACTGCCCCCGCAGCCAGTGCCGCTCCCAGCGCCACAACTTTCCCCGGCCCTTGCGCCATCGAAGTAGCCAGCGCATGTTCGGCGCGGTTAATCACTTCCGTCACAATGTCCACCGGATCGTAGCTCTCCTGCACCACCGCCTCGGCTAGTCCCGCGGAAAATTCCATGGCATGGCCTTTCTCCGC
>PLKR01000224.1:0-819 GCA_003140655.1 Acidobacteriaceae bacterium
CCACCGGCATGGCTACGCGGGGAATGAAGCCGGTAGTCGAGATTCAGTTCTTCGACTACATCTGGCCGGCGATGATGCAGATTCGCGATGAACTGTCGGTGATCCGCTGGCGCTCCAACAACGCGTTCTCCTGCCCGGTCGTGATTCGGGTGGCCATCGGCGGATACCTCACCGGCGGCGCCATTTATCACTCGCAGTGCGGGGAGAGCATGTTCACGCATATTCCGGGGCTGCGCGTGGTGTTCCCCTCGAACGCTCTGGATGCTGCGGGACTGCTGCGCACCGCGATTCGCTGCGACGACCCGGTACTGTTTCTGGAACACAAGCGCCTCTATCGCGAAACCTACGGGCGTGCGCCCTATCCCGGACCCGACTACATGATTCCGTTCGGCAAGGCCAGAATCGTGCATCCCGGGACGGACTTGACCGTGATCACTTACGGCGCCGTGGTGCCTCGCGCGTTGCAAGCGGCACAGAAACTCGAGCGCGAGCACGGTGTGAAGGTGGAGTTGATCGATTTGCGCTGCCTGAATCCGTTTGACTGGGAGACGATTTCGGCATCGGTCGGGAAAACGAATCGCGCTCTCGTGGCCTACGAAGATACCTTGAGCTGGGGCTACGGCGCGGAAATCGCGGCGCGCATCGCCGACAAACTCTTCGATCACCTGGATGCGCCCGTGCGCCGCGTCGCTGCCGCCGATACGTTTGTGGCCTACCAGCCGATTCTGGAAGACGCCATCCTGCCGCAGGCCAATGATCTCTTCCGCGCTATGAAGGAACTGGCCGAGTACTAGGGACAGTTGCCAGTTGCCGCGGTCC
>PLKR01000224.1:1000-9148 GCA_003140655.1 Acidobacteriaceae bacterium
GTGGTGGGCACGTAATGATCGGGCCTCCGTCCGGGGCGGTAACCTGCGGAACGGCAGCTGCGACATATGTGCCCACTAGTCCTAGCATCAGGATCGAAATCCTGACTGCGTGCTTCATGGGTTCACTCCTTCCCGCGCCAAGAATTGCCCCAAAAACAGGGCATAGTGGCGTGGACGGGNNGGAAATCCGTAGTTTCTCTAAGGTGTTTCCCTTACATACGCTGGCAAGATTGTGGAGGGCGTCAAACGCCGGCTCACGCGGCGAAACATTTACGAAATCCGGAATCGCAGCGGCGACGACACCAAGGAACTGCAAAGCAAACGGAACGCCTGAGGCGAGCGGCAGAGCGGCTGGTTACCGCTTGGATCCGATTCGCTCGACCAGCCCCGAAATGCTCAGGCCGTTCATGGGTACGACCGTGGCGCGAGCCGTGGCTTTCCCCGCGCTTTCGTTTTCGGCTGGGAGCGACTGCGGCACTTGAGTCCTCAACAGAGCTCGGTCCACCATCCCTTCGAACATTGGGATCAAGGAGTCCGCGGGCAGCGGGCGTTGGATGTCCGACAGGCTCTGCTCCCAGCGCTGGGGCCGCAGCAGGGTGGACGTGGCGTCGCGGGCAGGACTCTTCGCCAACGTGTAGCCCAGCCAGATGAGTAGCGTGGCGTTGTAGGCGCCCATGTTGATCAGGCTCATTGAAGTATTACCCAGGTGATCGCCCGCCCAGGATGCGATCAGAGCCAGTTCCACCACCGCAAAGGTGCCAAAGCCCAAGGCGATGCCGAAACTGTGCTGCTGCCGGCTTACTCCCAGGTAGCGGGCAAAGAACAAGAGGAAAAGCACCATCCCGACTTGAATGATGCGTACGCAACGCTGTGCGGTCATGATGGCCTGCACCCACGCCGCCAAATCCGATGAACTGGTGGAAACCGATACCACCCCAGCCACCAGAAGCATCACCAGGCCTGCCCACTTAAACAGCACGGTGCCCAGGTCTCGCAAAGTGTGGAAGGGCCGGAACACATCGAGAAAGGCTTCATGAATCACCATGAAACCCAAAGCCACGCTGATTGCGGTGCTGATCCAGGAAACGTAAAAGATGGCGGAATAGTAATAACGGTAAGTCGGAAAGACCACCGCGAATGTCATGATCTGAGTGACGATGTAAGCAAAGAAGTACTTGAATACGCGGTGCTGGCCGCGACGGAGCATAGCGATGGCAATCACCGTCTGGAGAACGGGATGTGCGACCCAGAGAGCGTAGTACAGAATACGGATTTTGTCGCTCATGGGAACAATTCTCTTAAAGCTCTCACTCCCCCAACAAAACCAGCGTCCAGAGCCAGCTTCGGGGCACCGCGGCAAATAGGGGCGCCCTAGTAATAAGAGAAAGTTAAACTCTTTGACCCAAGTGTTCAATGTACTCAGGTAACCGAAGGTAACGTTACCTTCGGGCCACTTGGCTCTAAGTCTGGGGTGGATACTTCACGGGAGGGAACGGCGCCGAAATCCGGGGAACCACACGGCGGGATCTTGCAACTCAAGAAATCTGTAGCCTTATTGTTTCGCTGTGCGGGGGTCGGCTTACTCCCCGATGAAGATGAAATACGACGAGTTCCACAGAGCCGTGGGCAAACTTCCACGCGGCCGTGCGGTGAGCACGATATTGTATTCTCCGGTGCTGCCCAAGTTTATTTCCTGGAGCGCATCTTCTCGCGGGACACTCCGCAGCATCCCGGCTTGCGGCCCTTTTCGCGCCTGAGGATCTGCCTGCGCCTCGATCACCGCCAGCCGTGCCAGAAACTCGTGCACATCTGTCCCGCGGCCGTATCCGGAGACCACAAACGAGACCTCCGCATCCTGCGAGGAAAAATGCCACGCCAGCGACGCTGCCAGGTTCACCGCCCGTTCGTAGGCCTGCTCGGAAATCAGCCCAGCCGCGGGATTGTCGAAGACGATACAAAGCTTGCGCTCATCCTCGCGGCTGAACTCACGCACTTTCAACGAGCCTGACTTGGCCGTCGCCTTCCAGTCCACGTGGCGCGCCGAGTCCTCCGGCATGTACTCGCGAATGCGGTACAAATCGGAGCCGCGCCCGCGCACAAAGCTTTCCCACTCTCCGCGTACCAGCGGCAGGACTTCAAACATCTCGTCGGGCGGCTCAACCGCCGGATACACCAGAATCTCGCGCTCGAGCGCAACCTCCCGCGTCTTGGTCAGGAAGGCAAACGGAAAACGCGTGGCCACTCCGAAACTCGATTCGCAATAGCGCCCCCGCCGCTCAAAACGCAGCTCAAGGTCCGCCGTCAGATCGGCTCCCGGCGGCAAATACGGGAAATAAATCATCCCCTCGAAAATTCCCGGCGCCGGCGGCGCCACCTCCACCCGCATCACCCGCCAGTCGCGCAGCCGCACCCACTGATTCTCGGGAGCGCGGTTGAGCGGAAAANNACGCGAATCGAAAACGAGGGCAGGAAGCGCCGCGGGTTACGCAGCACGATCCGCCCCACCACCGGGCGCCCGGCAAACATATGCTCGGGCAGACGAACCTCCAGTTCGAGGCCGCGCAGCACCAGCGCGGAAACCATTCCTGACACCAGGATCGCCGCCAGCATCGCCGCCACCACGATGTACAGCAGATTGTTTCCTGTGTTCAGCGCCGCGATGCCGATCACCAGCGTGACCAGCACATAGACCACTCCCGCCTTGGTGACTTCGTAGTGCAATGTCTGGCGCAGTCGCTCCAGCGCCACACGCCGCGCCAGATACGGCACCGTAACCAGCCCCACAAACGCCGCCATCAATAGCGCGAGCGACGCCAGAATCACCGACGCCCAAAGGTTGCCCGCCTCGCCCGACGCCGTCGAAATCAACGCCGCCCCAAACGCCAGCCCCAATCCCACCAGCGCCAGCAAGAACTTTCCCCACACTTCCGCCGACGCCGATTGCAGCCACCGCGCCATTCGACCGCCGGAGGGAAAGTTCTTCACGGAATCTGCGTAAACNNGCTTGCAGAAAACGCCTTCGTAACCGTTCCATGCCGATCTCTGCGCCGAAGCTGCGCAGGCAACGGGCATAATTCGCAGCTCAGTTGCCCACGCTGACCAGAAACTGCTCGATCTTGCCGTCCGGCATCTCGTAAGTTGAAATCGACAGGACTTTCTCCGCAAACTTGGCCCGATAGTTGCGGTTGGTCATCCCTCCGCGTCCTTGTTCCGAAGTCTGCTGAAAGTCTTGCGATGTTCCTAATGGGCCGAGGCTGGTGGCGAAATCCTGTAGAGCTTGCTGGTCGAAATAACTGTTGGCATTGTCGGTAAACAAGGAACGGTCAATCTTTCCTTGCTGAAGTTGTTCCAGGATTTTGCGTGCGCGCTCTACTTTTTCGGCGACTACAGCCGTATCCCCGGTAAAGAGCAGGGGAGCGATCTTCTTCGCAATTTGACCACTGGCATTCACCGCATCCTGGTTGGTCAGCACAATGACGGCGGCGTGATCTTCTGGAAACACCGCATTCTCTGCCGTAAAGCCGGACACCTCTCCGCCATGATCGAGCACGCGGCGGCCAGCCTGGCTGCGCACCGTGATGCCCAGCGCATAGCCTGTTGCCGTGCCATTTTTCAGCAGGACGTCCTTCTGCATCTCCCGATACGAAGAGGGTTTCAAGAGGCGCTGGTTCATCATCGCGATATCCCACTTGGCTAGATCTGCCGCCGGCATTGCGAGTTCGCCGGCCGCGAACAGCCACCCCTTACCCTCCCGCGGTGCGGTCCTTGGAGGGCCGAGCGCGTAGCGCATGTAGCCCGTGGGGTCAGTATCGGCAAAGTGGTCCTGGTCAATATTCACGACACTCTGCATTCCCAGCGGCTCAAAAATATGGGTACTCAGGAATCGCAGCAACGGCATCCCGCTGGCTTTTTCCACGATCACGCCAGCGATCACATAGTTGGTATTGCTGTACTGCCATTTGGTGCCGGGGTCGAAATCCAGCGGCCTGCGCGCCCAGCGGGTAAGAATCTCGTCGGCGGTAATTGGCGTCAGCATGAACGGAGGCACATAGTCCTGCGGCCAGTAATCCTGGTAACCTGAGGTGTGCGAGAGCAGTTGCCGGATGGTGACTTCTTTAGCCCGCGTAAGATCCGGCACAAACCGGGACACAGGATCGTCCAGCGAGAGCTTGCCTTGTTCCGCCAGCATTAGAATCGCGGTGGCGGTGAACTGCTTGCTGATCGAGCCGATCTTGTAGCGCATTTCAGCCGTGGCCGGAGTGGACGGATCCAGTCGGGCATTGCCGTAGGCATGGGCGTAGACGAGCGTGCCATCCTTCACCACTGCCACCGAGGCGCTGGGCACACCGGTGCTTTCGAGCACCTGCCGGGCAATCTGGTCAACTTGCCCGCGCGTTTGGTCGGATAGCTGTGGGGGAGCTTGTGCCGGCGCTTGTGCCAGGATAGAAAGCGTGACGCCCACGCAGGCCGCCGCCCGAAGGATGCGGCGTCGGAAAAGAATTTTTCGCGAGCAACTCAACCTGTGCATGAAATAACCTCCACGCAAGAGCCGGAGTGTAGCACAGGGGCCGCCTTGTCAGACTGAGCAAGCGAACGAGTCGAAGGCTCGCGTTCTGCACGAGCTGCGAACTACGGGCGTAAGTAAAATCCACGCGGCAACGTTCTTTTCTAGGGTTGCTTCTTGAGGGCGGATTCGAGCGCACGCCGCAACTCGGCCGGATCTGCGAGCGGCGGCTGACAGGCAAAGCCGGAACACAAAACCGCAAATGACTCGCCCGAACTCAACTGAGGCAGGTTCGGAATAGTCGCCGCNNGCCGATCACAACCACCTGCACGGGATTTTCCAACAGATGGAGGACCGCGACCCCGTAGGTCGCGGCGAAAATTCCAAACTGCTCCGCCACGCCCGCAAAAGTTTCCAGCGTCTGCTCCGCCTTATCCCGATACGCGGCCTCGCCCGTATAGTGATGAAGTCGCAGCAGCGCAATCGCGGCCATAGGATTTCCCGCCGGCGTCGGCGAATCTTGCAGCGGCTTGCGGCGAGTGGAGAGCACGCCCAGACTCGTGCCCTCGGCAGCCGGTTCGGCATCGAAAAATCCTCCGGATGTTGGGTCGAAGAACTTCTCGATCATCGTGTCGCTGATCGCCCGCGCGAACTTGAAGTAGCTGAGGTCGGCAGTCGCCTCGTAAGCATCGATGCAGGCAATCGCAGTCGCAGCGTAGTCATCGAGCAAGCCGGAGACTTCGCGGAGTTCGGCCTTCGGATCGGAGTAAGCGACCACGTGCAAAAGCCCACGCCGTGGCCTCCACGCCTCTGACAATATGCGGTCCAGCGAACGCAGCGCGAAATGGCGGGNNGTGGGCCGCTGCAAACGCGCAGCATACATTTTCTTCTTCGCGGAATCGAGCAGGCTGAGCACACGCTCCGCGCTAAGGCTCATCCGGCGGGCAATTTCCTCGATCGGCGCGCGCACGTAGAGTACGTTCTTCGCCGGATTGTGGTGCATCTCGCCGATTTCGTTGATGTCGTAATGCAGCGCCGCAACCTGCGCCTCTTCTTCCGTAAGCACAGCCCGGCCCTCATCGAGCGTCCAGGTAAAGTAGTCGCCATCGTCGTCCATGGAAATGTCCGCATCCTGGGACGCGTAAAAGCCGCCGCGCTCGCGGTCGCTCAGCCACTCGTCCATCCAGCGAATGATGTCTCGTGCGACCTTCGCAAAAAATTCCGAGCCTGTCGCCTGATAGCCGTGTACATAATTCTTCAGCAGCTCGGAGTTGTCGTAGCACATCTTCTCGAAATGCGGCACCACCCAGCGCTCATCGACCGAGTAACGGTGAAATCCTCCAGCCAACTGGTCGTAAACCCCGCCGTTCGCCATGTGCTCGAGGGTGGTGACGATCAGATTGCGCAAACGCTCGTCTCCAGTACGCGCGTACTGTTCGATCAATAAATCCAGCGCCGAAGGATGCGGAAACTTGGGAGCCTGCCCAAAGCCGCCGTGCTGCGCGTCGAACATGCTGAACGCAGACTTCTGAATCGCGGCGATGATGCTCGCTGAAACCCGCCCGCCGCGCCCGGCAAACGACTCCGCCTGCACGATCGCACTCTCTACCATCTTCGCCTGCTCCACTACATCGCCGTGTTTGTCCTTGTAAGCATTGGCGATGCTGATCAGCACGCGCTTGAAGCTCGGGCGACCGTAGCCATCGTTCGGAGGAAAATACGTCCCACCATAAAACGGTTTGCCATCGGGCGTAAGAAAAGCAGTCAGCGGCCACCCCCCCTGCCCACTGACCGCGCTGACCGCAGCCTGGTATCGGCTGTCGATGTCAGGACGCTCGTCGCGGTCCACTTTCACGGCAATAAAATGCTCATTCACGATGGCCGCCACTTCAGGATCGTCGTAAGACTCCCGGTCCATCACATGGCACCAGTNNCAGGCTGGTGCATGGCAGAACGGAGGTAGGCGGAAGAGGCGCGGGCGAGGGCGTTGAGCGTTGTGGTGGTCATGACTCAAGTTTATACGCAACAAGTTGCAGCGGCATGGCAGGACCGACGGACAACGTTCGCGTTGCAAAACTTTGGCTGCGCTTGTAATAATGTGAACCGTTCAGAATCGCGGGGTGAGGTAACGGCATGCGAAGATTGGTGTTGGCTGTAATAGGTCTCCTCCTGTTCTCCGTTGTTTTACTTGCTGGAAAGAATCTAGCTGACTATCCGCTGCAAATCCAAGTAATCGAATCTCATTGGCACCGGCATCAGGGCATGGTGGATGGATACGGACGAGGGGACATCAGGGATGGCGAATCCATCCGGGGCTTCGATTTTGCTTACACCTCGGGAGAGCCTTTTCATAGGACCGTTGGCGATGCGCATTATCTCGCGAAGTGGAAAAAGGAAGGGCTAAAGCTGGAGCTCCTGGTCGGGGAAATTGGAGCCCCTGATAAATACGTCACGTACGATCTGAAGACGAGTATGAGAGATGATGTGTACGTGCCCGGACCCGACGGCGCCATGGCAATTTCTCAGCAGGACTACAAGGATAAATGGGCGAAGTAATGTGGGACTACGCCGCATGAGTTGCCCCGGAAATCCATATACCTAAAGCTGCTTCGCGATCTTGCAATACAAATCGATCGCGTCCGCGAGTTGCTGTTTTTCGATGAACTCGCCTTCCGTATGCGCGACGTGTATCGAGCCCGGACCGATCAGCAGAGGCTCGCCCCAGTTCGTTAGCCTGGGAATGTCGGTGGTGAAAGCCGCAATCATCGTAGGCAAGCCGTCAACGGTGCGCAGTCGCAGGAAAGGCAACTCCAGCGGGAATTCAACCTTCACCTGATCGCCCGCAGTCTCTAGAATCTGGCGGCGCAGATCTTGCGACGAACCCACCAGACGATAAACCAAGTCCGCGTGAGCGTAATCAGGAATCACGTTGGGCGCGCGCCCACCTTCGATCAATCCAATGTTGAACGTGCACGGACCGATCTCCGGATCCGAGGGCAACGGCATCGCAAGCAGCCGGCTCAGAGCGGCAATCAGTTTGTCAATGGCCGACTCCCCGAGTTCAGGATAGGCGGAATGAGCCATGCGCCCGGAAGCGGTCACTTCAACCCGCAGCGTTCCCTTCGACGCTACCGCGATCCGGTTCTCGGTCGGTTCGCCGTTGACCAAATACTTGCTGCCCTGCACTTGTTGATTCGCGGCGTATTCATTGGCCACTTTCGCGCCCAGGCTGTCGCGCTCTTCTCCCACCACAAACAGCAGGCCAACGTAGATTTGTTCCCGCCGCAACCGCTCGGAAGCCGCGATCTGCGCGGCGATAATGCCTTTGGCATCGCACGAACCGCGCCCGTAGATGCGCGTGGCATCTTCGGAAGAGTGAGTGAACGGAGGAACGGTGTCCATGTGGGTAGAGAAAACCACTTTCGGACGCGACTGCTCCGGCGATGTGGCATAAACGTTGAAGCGATCGTTCTGCACCGGGATTCTGCAAGTCTGATAGCCGACGCGGCAGAGCTCTCCATAAAGATAGTTTCCAACCGCAGCTTCGTTGCCTGAGATAGATTCGATGTCGACGAGTTGCCGAGTGAGCGTGATTGCGTCCATAAAGGAAGAGAATAGCAGACGGAAACCGCCGCGGAAGTCAC
>PLKR01000439.1:0-165 GCA_003140655.1 Acidobacteriaceae bacterium
TGTGCCGGATGTCGTAATCGCAGGGACCGTAGTCGCGGGCCAGTTCTCCCGGCAGAGGCGAAAGAATTCCTTCGGCGGAGAATTGCAGGAATCCTCCGTTTGAGACTGTATCCATGCAACGGCTGAAGGTGTAGTTGACCTGGCCTTGCAGGCCATGGCTGAGAC